>NZ_JBFUGJ010000117.1:0-16593 GCF_056402975.1 Mesorhizobium sp. P3_A9
GCGGTAGCGCGTCGGCGTCATGCCGAGCATGCCGGTGGATTTCTCATAAAAACGCCCGCTCGAACTGAAGCCGGCATCGTAGATCGCCGTGGTGGCACTGGTGCCGTCTTCCAGACCCTGGCGGACCCGGGCGGCGCGGTGCGCGGCGGCATAGTCCTTCGGCGTCAGCCCTGTGATCGCCTTGAAGACGCGGTGGAAATGGCCGGCGCTGCGGCCGGCGGCATCAGCCAGTTCAGCGAGCGAGGGTTCCGCCTCGCTCTGCTCGATCCTGCGACAGGCATCGGCGACCATCGTCGCATTGCCGGCGTCGAGCGAAGGGCCATCCGGATTGCAGCGCCGGCAGGCGCGAAAACCGGTCGCCTTCGCCTGAGCCAGCGTGTCGTGCAGTTGCACATTCCCGGGGTTGGCGCGCCGCGACGGACAGGAGGGCCGGCAATAGACGCCGGTCGTCGCCACCGAATACCAGAATTCGCCGTTCGCCGATTTGTCGCGCGCGACGATGCGCGCCCAACGCGGGTCGTCGGTGACCGGCAACGGCATGGATTTCAGGTCTTTGGCGAGAGTGATGAACATGGCCGCATTGAAGCCGCCGGAAGCCGGCTCCGCCACCCGTTTCCTGACAACTGTCAGCTGCAAGCCTGTTCGTCGGGACACACAAAGAGTATGAGAGGATCGATCCGGAGAAGGTGTGATGGAAAACATTCGACCCATTAAGACCGAAGCCGATCACGATTGGGCGATCGCCAGGATCGCCGGATATTTCGAGAATGAGCCGGAGGTCGGCTCTCCCGAAGGTGATCGCTTCGACGTTCTCGCGACTCTGATCGAGGCTTATGAGGACAAGCACTACCCGATTGAAGCACCCGATCCCGTCGACCGGTCGCATCCAATCGGATTCAAAGACGCGCTGTAAGCCATTGTTTTCGTGACATGCCACCCAAAGGCGATAAGTGTTTGGCTCTCAGCTCTGCTACGCCGCGCGTTTGGGCTCCACCGCGAACGGGCTGAGCCCAAGCCAGGTCTGCATCTTCTTGCCGATGGCCTGGTCGCCGGTCAGGGCGACCTTCGCGCCGGCCTTCTCGACGGTGAGCAATCCCATCCAGATCGCCGTCATCGTGTGCAGGTCGGTCGAGACGTAGAGGTCGACATCGAAGCCCGGATCGTACCAGCACAGGTCGACMTCGCCMTGCTTCTCGACGATCAGCCACCAGGAGCGTTTGGATGCCGGGAGATCCTGATACAGGAATTGTATCACCGTGCGTCCCTCGGGCAGCGGCGAGGGGTTCAGATTGCGCCGCATGTCCCACATCAGCAGCGAYGGATCGAGGTTTTTSAGCGACAGCCKGGMCTCSACCCATTTCTGCCCCCAGAARCCCATCGCYTCGACSACSGGGCGCAAATCGCGGCCGGCCTCGGTCAGCCGGTAGTCGAAGATCCCCTTCTCGCCCGGGATCTCCTTGCGCTCGACGATCCCTGCCAGCTCGAGCTCCTTCAGCCGTTGCGACAGAAGGGTTGGCGACATCTTTGGCACGCCCCGGCGCAAATCGTTGAAGCGGGTCGAACCCGCCACCAATTCGCGCATCAGCACCATCGTCCAGCGAGTGCACAGCACCTCGGCGGCCATCGATAGCGGGCAGAACTGCTTGTATCCGTGCTGGGTCATGATTGGTGTCCCTCCCTCGAAGCTGGGCGAACATTAGCCCTTCGTGATTGAAGCGGCGAGTACAGAAACTGTACCGGCCCAGTACAGATCGCGGACTGGTTGGCAGAGGCCGTGCCATGCGAGCCCTTTGGACGGTTGCACTGGATACCCCTGTGCGCCGCAACCAGGAGACGACCATGACTGCTTACGTTATCGCCGACATCAAGATGAAGGACCCGAATTGGGTGCCGGMATACGCGGCYTCGGTGCACGACMTCGTSCACAAGCATGGCGGCAAATATCTGTCGCGCAGCGGCAATGTGAAGACGCTTGAAGGCAAGCCGCTCGACACCACGCTGATCGCCTTGATGGCGTTCCCGTCGGAAGCGGCGGCGCGCGCCTTCACCAACGATCCGGCCTACGCGCCTTTCGTTTCGGCGCGTCAGGGTGGCAGCGACAGCCGCTKCCAGCTGATCGACGACACCGATCTGGCCGGGACGATCCCGTATCTGCCGAAGGGATGATCCTTCCCGGCAGTCGTCACATCGATTTCGGGATCGACAAGCAACAACAGTCACGGCGCTTGCCTGCCGGGCCTCCGTATTTTCGGCGGCCGGCCCGCTGTGCTTTTTCAAGAAGAATGGAATGGATATGAAATCAAACCTTCGCAACAGGCTCGTCATGGCGGGGGCCACGCTGGCCGTCTGCACCGGCTTCGCATGGGCGCATCAGCAAGCGGCTGAAGCTGTATCCGGCCCCAACCCGCTGGCCGACAAGGTACGGGCCGCCAACAGCCGGTTCCTTGATGTCAAGGCGGCGACGGCCGAGGGCTATGCGCCCATTCCCTGCGCCAGCGGCATCACCGGCGGCGCCATGGGCATCCACTACGTCAATGGCCAGTATCTCAGGGATGACAAGATCGACATCGCCCGGCCTGAAGCCGTGATGTACGAGCCGATGGCCGACGGCCGGCTTAAGTTGGTGGCGGTCGAATACATCACCTCGAAGGGCCCGGCGTCGCTCGACGGACAGCTGTTCAACTTCAACAGCGCGCCCAACCGCTATGGCCTGGGCGAGTTCTACGAACTGCATGTCTGGGCCTGGAAGGGCAACCCGACCGGCACCTTCGCCGACATGAACCCGAAAGTGTCGTGCGAACACGCGATCGCGCCGAGCCAGTAGGGAATGAGGCCAGGCGGCATTGATGCCGCCTGGCCCGAAAACGATCGCTCCGCTTGACTGCCTCAGGCGGCCTTGATCAGGCCGAGCTGGGTCAGCGCCGCGACGCCGTCGTCGAGGCCGATCTCCTCGACGATCCGGCCGTCGATCACCTTCAGCACGGTGGTGCCGGTGAAGCGCATGGCGCGGCCGGTGGCGGCGGGCAGCGAGCCTGCGAGGAAATCGCCGAAGGCCGGGCCGGTATGCGTGCCGCCGCCCTCCCACTGGCCGACGACATAGTCGCCCTCGGCGATGAGGTCGGCGGTGGCCCAGAAGTTGAGATCCGGGAAGGCGGCGCGGAAATCGGTCATGAAGGCCTTGATGTCGTCGCGGCCCCGGCGCGGCTCGTGCAGGGAATATCTGAGCAGCATGTCGGGTGCTGCGATGTCGTCGACGACAGACAGATCGCAGGTTTCACCCCAGAAGTCGGTGAACCATCTGACGACGACGGCCTTGTTGTCTTCTTGTTTGGTCATTGGGAGGGTCCTCTTGTTTCGCAGGGTCATCGGCGCGCCGATGACGCCGATGACCTGGGGATCATCGGCGGTTGCCGATGACCTGGGCCAGCAATAGGACGATTGGCTGCGCGCAAAACTCCGGTTCTTGCCGGCCAATCGAAAGACGCTCACCAAGAGACGGCTGTTCGGCGAAGCACGACGTGCCTTCTTGGCATCAAGTAACGCTTTCTTCTCTGGTTTTGCTGCAGATTGCCGCTTGGCGGGGATGAGCGAAAACAGAAGATGGCGCGTCAGGACGAGAAAAGTCGCAATGGAGAGTTTTGGGCGCTGGCGCTCGAACGCGCTCATCTTGGCGTCTGGGACTGGGATATTGCAAACGGCAGCTGCTTCTATTCGCCGACCTGGTGGCGCATGCTCGGCTATGAGGAGGGCGAGCTTGCCGACACGGCTGACCTCTGGCTGCAACTGACGCATCCGGACGACCGCGAGCGGGCACTGGCCAGCGGTGACGCCCATATTACCGGTCAGACCGAGGCCATCGAGACCGAACTCCGGCTGAAGCACAAGCTGGGCCATTGGGTGTGGGTGCTCGATCGCGGCGGCATCGTCGAGCGCGGCGCGGACGGACGGCCGCTGCGGCTGATGGGCGTGCAGACCGACATTTCGAAGCAGAAGGCGGCCGAGGCGGAGCTCGAGCAGGTCAATGTGCGCTTCCGGCTGGCGCTCGCCGCCAGCGGTACCGGTATCTGGCACCACGACATCGCCACCAGCAAGAGCTATTGGGACGCCCGCACCAGGGACATATTCGGCCTCGTCGCCGACACCGACGAGGTGACGGCCGACCTCTGGCATACTTTCCTTCACCCAGACGACAAGGAAGCCACCGAGCGCGCGCACCAGCCGGCACCCGGCTCGGACGGAGTCACCGCCTCGCAGTACCGCATCGTCAAGCGCAACGGCGATGTCCGCCATGTCGAATCACTGGTACGCTTTATTGCCGCTGCGGGTGCTGCCGGCCAGGTCCTTGGCACCGTGCGCGACATCACCGAGGACAAGCTGCGCGAGCAGGAGCTTGCCTATGCGGCCCGTCACGATGCGCTGACCGGGCTGTGGAACCGCTCCGCCTTCGACCGGCTGCTTACCGACCATATCGCGGCGGGTGTGCCGCTTGCGGTGTTCTACGTCGATCTCGACTACTTCAAAGCGCTCAACGACTTTGCCGGCCACGCCGCCGGCGACCTGGCACTGAAGAGTGTTGCCGCAGGCATTCGCGCCTGCCTGCCGCCATCGGCGCATGCGGCGCGGCTGGGCGGCGACGAATTCGCGCTGCTGGTGCCGCATTGTGACGCGTCGCAGGCCGAGCGGATTGCCACAGCCGTGCTTGGCGCGGTGCGCGAGGCCGATCTCGGCCCAGCCACGTCATCGCGCAAGCTGGCGGCGTCGATCGGCATCGCCTTCATCGACGACGCCAACACCACGGTGGCCGATGCGCTGGCCTGCGCCGACGATGCCTGCTACGCGGCCAAGGCTGCTGGGCGCAACCGTTTCGCGGTGTTTTCCGCGACGGTGGAATCGGGGTCGGGTGGGCTTAACGCCGCCCGCATTGCCGCTGACACGGTCGACGCCATGGAGGACGGGCGGCTAAAACTGTTCGGCCAGGAAATCCATCTGCTGGGCAAGCCCTGGCAAGAGAGCCGGCATGTCGAAGTGCTGGCCAGGCTTTCGGCGCGCAACGGCCGGCTGGTGCCGCCCGGCGAATTCATTCCGGTGGCCGAGCGGTTCGGCATCGCCGCCAGGCTCGATCGCTGGATCATCCGCACCGCGCTGTCGCGGCATGGTGCGGCGTTGCGCTTGGGCGCGCTGACGCTCGGCTTCAACCTGTCGGCGCAGACGCTGAGCGATCCCGGGCTGTGGGACTTCGTCGACAGCATCATCGAGCAAACCGGGGCGCCGCATTCCGGCATCGGCTTCGAGATCACCGAAACCGCCGCCGTCACCAATTTCGACGCCGCCGAGGCGTTCGTGCGCAAGGCACGCGAGCGACGCTGCAAGGTCAGCCTCGACGATTTCGGCGCCGGCATGAGCTCGTTCGAATATCYCAGGCGCTTCCCGGTCGATGCCATCAAGATCGACGGTTCCTTCATCGAGCACATCGCCGAGAGCCGCTTCGACCGCGAAATCGTCTCGGCCATATCGGGCATTGCCCGCAGCGTCGGCTGCGCCGTCGTGGCCGAGAAGATCGAAGAACCGGAGACGCTCGGCATCCTGCAGGCGATGGGCGTCGATTTCGGCCAGGGTTTTCTGTTGCACCGGCCGGAACCGCTGGAGCAGATCGTGGCGCGTGCAACCGGGCCGGCACACCGGGCACCGGCCCGCAAGGCATCCTGATCAGCTGGATTGCCGCATCGTCGCTTGCGGAAATTCCACCACTCCAGCCTCGGGCCGCCTGTGCTGTGCTTCCGCCACCGTCTCGATCAAGAGGTCGAGGGCCTCGCATGTCAGGCGGCTCGTCTCGTCATTGCCGCGCAGATAGTGGTAGGCGCGTTCGAGATGGATGCGGGCGGCTGAAAAATCGCTGGTCAATGGTCCCTCCATGATCCCGCCCTAATGTATCTTGGCCGGCCCGGCGGAACGCGGGGTAAATATCCACAGGGGCGTTTTATTCAAATGCCGTTGGATCCTGGCCGCGCTGTCAGGAGTGACACCGCCCAACTCTTTGCCCTGCCTTGCCGCGCGGCTAGACTGCCACCTCCTTGTCCGAGGTGATACTCATGATCGTCCAGGCCTGCATCAACGGCGCGCGTCCGCGCGATTTCCATCCAAAGCTGCCGCTGACGGCGCAGGCCATGGCCAGCGATGCCGCCGCTTGCGTTGCCGCCGGTGCCGCCGAACTGCACATCCATCCGCGCGGTGCCGACGGGCGCGAAAGCCTGGCCGCCGTCGACGCGACGGTGCTTGCCGTGCGCAACGCCTGCCCGGGCACATTTGTCGGCGTGTCGACCGGCGCCTGGATCGAGAACGATGTTTCGCGCACCCGCACAGCGATCGCCGCCTGGTGCGAGCTGCCCGATTATGCCTCGGTCAACCTGTCGGAGGCCGACGCGCCCGCCGTGATGGAGCTGTTGCGCCAGCGCGGCGTCGGCATCGAGGCCGGGCTTGCCACGATTGCCGATGCCGAGCGCTTCGTGGCGCTTGCCGACCACGGCCGGGTGCTGCGCATCCTGATCGAGATCGACATCCAGGATCTTGCCGCCGCACTCGACGAGGCGCATGGCATTGCCGCCGTGCTGGAGCGCGCCGAAGTGCGGCGGCCGATCCTGCTGCATGGCGTCGACGCCAAGGTCTGGCCCTTCGTGGAGCTGGCGCAGCAAAAGCGCTGGTCGACGCGCGTCGGCCTGGAAGACGGCAGGACGCTGCCCGACGGAACGGTGGCGAAGGACAATGCGCAAATTGTTGCGGCAGTCGTTGCTATCTTCCGGTCGGCCGGCTGAATGCTCGGTCCTGCCCGCCGGCCGGTGCTGTCCATGTGCGAAGGATGTGTTTCTGGAYCTTGCCGGAGGCGGTGCGCGGCAGYGCCTCGGTGAGCAGGAACTCCTTCGGCACCTTGTAGCGGGCGATGCGGGCGGTGCAATAGCTTGCCAGCGCGCCAGGGTCGACAACACGGCCTGGCTTCAGCACGACGAAGGCGCGGCCGACTTCGCCCCAGCGCGCGTCGGCAATGCCGATCACCGCTGCCTCGGCAATGTCTTGATGGGCGAGCAGTACCATCTCGATTTCGACGGGATAGACGTTCTCGCCGCCGGAGATGAACATGTCCTTGCGGCGGTCGACGATGGTGACGAAGCCTTCGTCGTCCCGCTGCCCGATGTCGCCGGTGCGCAACCAGCCATCGGCGGTGAAGGCGCTGGCCGTCTCTTCCGGCCGATTCCAGTAGCCTGGCGTGATCGAGGGGCCGGACAGCCAGATCTCGCCGGGTTCGCCAACGGCCACGTCGCGGCCGGAGTCGTCGACGATGCGCAGGCCGATGGTTGGTGCCGGCAGGCCGGACGAGCCGGCCTTGGCTGCGATCCGGTCGGCATCGACCGGCATGCAAAGCACGGTGCCGGCCTCGGTCATGCCGAAGCCGTCGGCCATGCGCACGCCTTGCGCCAGCCACCAGTTGATGTCGGCGGCCGGATTGGGCGCGCCGCCGGTGAAGATGGCGGTGAGGGTGGTCCAGCGCGAAGGCGTACAATCCGGATGATCGCGCAGCATTTTGGCCATCTGCGGCACGCAGAAATAGTGGGTGACACCCAGCGCGGGATCGGCGAGGCGACGGTTGGTGGCGCGTGCGTCGAAGCCGGGCGAGATCAGCACCGTGCCGCCCTGCAGCAGCGGCGGCCGCAGATTGGTGACGAGGCCGATCACATGGAACATCGGCGTATCGCAGAGGAAGACACTGGCATTGCCGACGCGAGCCAGCACGCCGAAATTGACCGCGGTGGCCAAGGCGTTGCGCTCGGTGACGATGACGCCCTTCGGCCGGCCCGACGTGCCTGAGGTGTAGAGGATGATCGATGGTGCATCGCTGGCGGGCAAGGGACGGCGCGGCGCCGGGACCTGCGCCTCGACCGCCGCGGCGAAGGCTGCGACTTCGATCGATATGCAGCCTTTGGGCAGCGCCGCCTCAAGGGCTGCGTCATGCAGCAGCAGCACCGGGTCGCAATCCTCGAGGATCGCCTGCTGTTCGGCGGCGGCGAGCCGCCAGTTGAACGGCACGAAGATGGCGCCGAGCCGCATGGCGGCCTGTTGCAGGATCAGCAGATCGGCGCTGTTGCGGGCAAGCGTGGCGATCCGCTGCCCCGGCTCGACGCCATGGCTGGTTTCGAGAACGCCGACGGCGCGCTGGATGGCCTCGTCGAAGGCGCGGTATGTCCAGCGCCGGCCGGATGCGAGGTCGACACAAGCGAGACGATCCGGCTGCGCGCTGGCATGCAGGGCCACGGGATCGGGCGTCGTCCAGGCCGGCATTCGCATCTCCTCCCAGATTGCGTCGGTAGTCTATGGCGTTATCTGGCCTTGTCGTAGGCGCCGAGACCGGGCTTGTAGCTCTTTTCGTCGATGAACTGGCGGATGCCTTCCTTGCGGCCCGAATTGTCGTGGAAGTTCGCCGCCTCTTGGGCACGGACGAGATAGTCCTCGGCATTGTCGTAGGTCATCTCGGCGACGCGGCGGATGGCATCCTTCGTCGCCTTCAGCGCGATCGGGTTCTTCTTCAACAAGGTATTGGCAACCTCGGTGACGCGCGCCTTCAGGTCGGCCAGCGGCAGGCTTTCATTGACCAGCTTCCAGGCGGCGGCCTTTTTGCCGTCGATGAGCTCGCCGGTCAGCGCGTGGTACATGGCATCGCGCATCGACAGGAGGTCGACCACCACCTTGGTGGCGCCGCCGCCGGGCARGATGCCCCAGTTGATCTCGGACAGCGCGAACTGCGCCTCGTCGGCGGCGAAGGCGAGGTCGCAAGCAAAGAGCGGGCCATAGCCGCCGCCAAAGCACCAGCCATTGACCATGGCGATGGTCGGCTTGCCGTACCAGCGCAGCCGCCGCCACCAGCCATAGGCTTCCGCCTGCGCCTTGCGGATGGCGCCAAGGCCTTTGGCCTCGGTCTCGCGGAAATATTCCTTGAGGTCCATACCGGCCGACCAGGCGCTGCCTTCGCCCGACAGCACCAGCACGCCGACATCGTCGCGGAACTCGAGCTCGTCGAGAACCTCCATCATGCGCCGGTTGAGCGCCGGGTTCATGCAGTTGCGCTTGTCCGGCCGGTTGAAGCGCACCCAGGCGATGCCGCTCTCGACATCGAAGGCAACGGTCTCGTCGGTCATGGTCGGTGTCCTCCCGTTTCGCTTCTGGCATTTGAGAATTGCTATGAAGGATAGCTATCTAGATTGCTATGTCGCATAGTCTTTTTCGCTTGACAAGAGGGGTGATCGCGGCGATCGGTTGCAGCATGGATGATACAGAGGTTCACGCCAGCAGCGGCGCGCCAGGCCTGAGGCCCGAGGACGCGCTCGACGCGCAGATCGGCTACAATCTGAGGCGTGCCTCGGCCTTCGCGCTCAACGATTTTGCGGTCGAGCTGGCTGATGCGGCGCTGCGCCCGGTGACCTACGGCATGCTGGCGCTGATCGATGAACGGCCTGGCATCCGCGCCGCCGAACTCTGCCGCCTTCTCGGCATGAAAAGCGCCAACATGGCGCCGCTGCTCGCCGAATTGGAAGAGCGCGGACTGGTCGAACGCGACGACCATGCGCAGGACAAGCGCGTGCGGATGCTCACCCTGACCCAGGCCGCAAGAGAAGCCATGCCTGGGTGGCGGCAACAGGTTCGCCGGCACGAGGACCGGTTCCTGCATCGGCTGACGAAGAAGGAGCGGGCGACGCTGCTGCGCATGCTGCGCCTGATCTGGACGGACGAAGACTGAGAGCTGTCTATTTCGCTTCCGCGTCCGGCGCGGAAAGCCGCAGCACGAGCGCGGCGAGCGCGATCACCGGCGGGACGATGAAGCACCAGACATTGGCGAAGGCATAGCCGAGTGCAGCTGCGGCGCAGCCGACGGCGAAGACGGCGACTGCCGCCGCCATGCGCCGCAAGCGGGCAATGAGCGCCGGGCGGGCCTCCGGTGCCGGGCCACCGATGAGATCGGCGAGGTCGATCATGATCTGGGTGGTGGTGCCAGTCATCAGCGTCGAGGGCGGGGCGGCCGCCAGATGGACCCGGTGGACGGCGTTCTGGATCGCCATTGCGGCGACCAGCACCATGCCGGTGACGATCGCGGCCGCGCTGTCGCCGCTGGCGAAAGGGCCGAAGCGGATTGCCAGTGCGGCGCCGACGACAAGCAGCGCCAGTTTGGTCGCCAGCAGGACCCCGAGCGCCTGGTGTCCGCGCCGGCGCAAGTGTTCGCCGGCCAGCCGGGTGAGGATGACGACGATGCAGAACACCGGCAGCGCCAGCAGCTTTGCCGCGACGCCCGAAATGCCTAGCACCAGCGAGGCGCCGAGCGTGACGAAATTCCCCGTCACATGCGCGGTGAACAGGCCCTGCAGCGCCAGGAAGCCGGCCGTGTCGACATAGCCGCCATTGAGGCTCAACAGCAGCGGCAGCGTGGGTTTCATGGCGGCATCTCGCGTCAGGGGATCAGACAGCGTCTCATATCCCGGCAAGGCGTTCCACCTCCGTTCGGGACCTTGCCGTCACGAGTGCGGCATAGGCGGCGCCGAGCGAAGGGGCTTGAACTTCATGGCGTCGCCGGGGCCAGGAAACGATCGGGCGCCAGTGCCGCTGCGGTGACGCCGAGGGCCGCGACATCCTCGGGCAAGGGCTCGCCGCGCATCAGCGCCGAACTCAGCCTGGCCAAGGTCAGCGACACCTGGAAACCGTAGCCGCCCTGGCCGCCGAGCCAGAAGAAGCCGGGCAGGCGCGGGTCGAAGCCGGCGACCGGCGTGCGGTCGGGCGCGAAAGTGCGCAGGCCCGCCCACGGCGTCGAGGGACGGCCGATGCGCATCGAGGTCGCCTGTTCGATGCGGTCGACGCCGATGGCGACGTCGAGGTCTTCCGGATACGCGTCGCAAGGCTCGGAATCCGTCTCGTCGGCGAGCGAGCCGATCAGCCTGCCGGCATCCGGCTTGAAGTAGAATTGTTCATGCAAATCGACCACCAGCGGCCAGCTGGCGATGTCAGTGCCTAGAGGCGGGTCGAACAGGAAAGCGGTGCGGCGTTTCGGCTGGAAGCCGAGGCCGGAGAGCCCGGCCATGCCGGCGACGACATCGACCCAGGCGCCGGCGGCGTTGACGACGATGTCGGCCGAGGAGACACCGGCGCTCGTTTCCACCCGCAGACCGCCGTCGTCTTGCGAAATGGCGCGGACTTCCTCACCGGTGCGGATCACGCCGCCGCTCGCCTTCAGCGCCGAGGCGCAGGCTGCCAGCATCTTGCCCGTGTCGATATCCACCGCGTCCGGCTCATAGACGCCGCCGCAGCTGGCCTCGGCTGCAATGACCGGGACCATCTCATGCAGCTCGGCTGCCGACAGGCGGCGCACGCTGGGCACCAGCGCCTGCAATTCGCCGGCCAGCCGGTCTATTGCCGCACCGTCACCGGCCCAGCCGACATGCAGCGCGCCGCGCCGATGGGCGACGAAGCCGCCCTCGACCACCGCTTGCCGGCTGGCCAGCGTCAGCGCGCGCACCAGCCGGTTGCCATAGGTCTCGGTGAACAGAGCGGCGGAGCGGCCGCTGGCGTGGTAGCCGAGATGCGGCTCGCGCTCGATGACGGTGACGGACGCCCAATCCCGCACGGYGGCGGCAAGCGACAGCCCGGCAATGCCGCCGCCGATGACGATGATTCTTTTGGAAGATTTCGACTGCATCCATCAGTCCTAAAAATGATTTCGCATCCAGTCAAACGGCGCGACCTTGCCTCGGTCGTTTGCGCATCCTCTACAAGGCAACAGCCTGCCCCAAGCCTCGCCGAACTGCCTCGCGATAAGCAAGATCCGCCGCCACCATGTCCTCCATGGCAACACCCATGGCCTTGTAGACGGTGATCTGGTCGGCGCTGGTTCTTCCCGGCCGCTCCCCAAGCAGCATTTCGCCAAGCTCGGTTCCGGTTTGCGGATCGAAGCCGTTGAGTTCGCAAGAGCCGACCGGAGTAGGCGCGAAGGCGTCCCTGGTCTCGACGAACAGGCTGGCCCGGCCGACAAGCTCGACCGGCAACTCGCCGCCGGGCGGCGCGACGCCCACCGACGAGACATGCGTGCCTGGCCGCACCCATTCGGCTGAAATCACCGGCTGGTAGGAATGCGTTGCCAGGCAGACGACATCCGATGAGCGCACCGCGGCTTCGAGATCACTGACGGCGACGACGCCTGGATGCTGCGCTGCGAGCGCCTGCGCGTCCGCGAATTCCTTCGAGACGACGCGGATTTCGGTGAAGTCCCGCACCAGCGGCAGAAGGTGCAAGTGCTGGCCGGCTTGCACGCCGGCGCCGACCACCGTCGCCACCCTGGCGTCGCGGCGGGCCAGTTCCCGCACCGAGAGCACGGCCGAGCCGGAGGTGCGCACGGCGGTGATATAGGTGCCGTCCATGACGCAGACCGGCATGCCCGTTTCCGGGTCGAACAGATGGATGGTGGCGAGATGGCTGGGGATGCCCTTGGCGATGTTGCCCTCGAACACGTTGACGATCTTCACCGTCAGATGCATGCCCGCCATCCAGGCCGGCATCGCCAGCGAATAGCCGGCCTGCGGAATGTCGAGCTGCGGCCGTGCCGGATTGACGATCTCGCCGCCGGACAATGCCTTGAAGCCCTTTGCCAAAACATCGAGAAGCCGGCGCAGGTCGATGCTCGTTTTCACCTCGGCTTCGCTCAGGATGAGCACGGATGTGTCGCCCTTGGTCTGGGCGCTGCGGGAAGTTGGTATGATTGACATCATGGGATTTTGCCTTGGTCGGGTTGCGTTGCCCGCTAACGGTATTGCCGCACGATAGTGTGATGAAATATGCTGTTTTCGCAATTTCAGCGTGATAATCACGCCATTTATCGCCAAGAAGTGTGAATCCTGAATGGACGATCTCGACCGTATCGACCGCTCGCTGCTGCGCTTGTTGCAGGAGGATGGGCGTCGTACGACGCTCGATCTGGCCCGCCGCGTCGGCCTGTCGCCGACCGGGGCGGCGCAACGCATCAAGCGGCTGTTCGCCGAAGGATTCATCCGGGCGGTGCGGGCCGTTCTCGACCCGGTCCGGATCGGGCAGGCACAACTCGTCTTCATCGAGGTGCGGCTCGATCATACGGCGCCGCATGTCTTCGACCGCTTCGCCGAGGCGGTGCTGCGAGCGCCCGAGATCATCGAATGCCACATGGTGGTCGGCGGCTTCGATTATCTGGTCAAGGCGCGCATCGCCGACATGGCGATGTTCCAGGATTTCCTACAGCGGGTCATCCTGCCGCTGCCGGGCGTCCGGGAGACGCATACCTATGCCTCGATCGCCAATGTGAAGCCGGACGCGTTGCTGCCGATCTAGGCCGGTGGCCGTTCCCCCGCGTCCAGCAGCCATTGCCGCACGGCCTGTGTCGGCTCGGGGTGGCGCTGTTTTCTCGGCATCACGACATAAAAATCCTGCGTGCCGCGCATTTCGCCGCTGACCGGCTGGACCAATCGGCCGGCGGCGAGATCGGCGGCAACGAGGAAGCGGCTTGCCAGCGCTATGCCCTGGCCGGCGATGGCGGCGTCGATGGCGAGGCTGGTCTGGTTGAAGCGCATGCGTTTGAGCTCGGCCGTCATCCTCAGGCCGACGGCCTTTTCCATGAATTCAGGCCACAGATTGTGCGCGTCGTGCAGCAGGACGTGATGCTGGATTTCGGCCGCCGCGATTGCGGTCGTGCCGGCCGGTAGCAGGGCCGGGCTGCAGATTGCAACGATCTGCTGKGGAAACARMAGGTCSACSATCAGGCCGGSGCCAARGGGCGRRCGSCCTTGCCKGACMGCAATGTCGACGCCGTCGGCYTGRAAACTCGACAGGCTYTCGCTGGCCAGSAYGCGCAGGTCAACCAGCGGATTGTCGGCCATGAAATCCTGCAGCCTGGGGATCAGCCATTTGGTGGCGAAGCTCGGCGTCACGCTGATCGTCAGCCGCGCCGGTTCAGGGCGCAGCAGCAGCGTCGCCTCCGAGATCAGGTCGAAGGCGCGGCGGATGTTGGGCACATAGGCGCGGCCCTCATCGGTCAACGCCAGGCCGCGCGGCAGCCGCTCGAACAGTTTCGTGCCGAGATCGGCCTCCAGCCCGCGAATATGCTGGGCCACCGCCCCTTGCGTGACGTTCAGCTCCTCGGCGGCGATGCGGAAGTTGAGATGGCGCGCCGMGGCTTCGAAGGCGCGCAGCGCATTCAACGGCGGYAGGCTSAGGAAGGCTTCGGGCATGCAGGAGTTTTTCTACWGSTTGATTTCAGGCWTTCTGGTTCGAACCGGGCGGAAAAACCAGCTATATCACCGCTCAAATCCCGAAAACGCCGCTTGCGGTGCCCGCCAACCCGAAGAGGAAAATCCAATGAGTGTAGAAAAAGTAGCAGTTGTCGTGGCCGGCGGCAGCGGCATGGGCGCGGCAGCGGCCAAGCGCCTGGCGGCGGACGGCTTCAAGGTCGCCATTCTGTCGTCCTCGGGCAAGGGCGAGGCGCTGGCCAATGAATTGGGCGGGCTCGGCGTCACCGGCTCCAACCAGTCGAACGACGATCTGCAGCGCCTCGTCGACCTGACGATCGAGCGCTATGGCCGCATCGACGTGCTGGTCAACAGCGGCGGCCACGGCCCGCGCGCGCCGATCCTCGAGATCACGGATGAGCAGTGGCATACCGGCATGGACGTCTATCTGCTCAACGTCATCCGGCCGGTGCGCATCGTGGCGCCGCAGATGGTGAAGCAGAAGGGCGGCGCCATCATCAACATCTCGACGGCATGGGTGGTCGAGCCGAGCCCGATGTTCCCGACCTCGGCAGTGTTCCGCGCCGGGCTTGCCGCCTACACCAAAATCTTCGCCAACACCTATGCCGCTGACAATGTGCGCATGAACAATGTGCTGCCCGGCTGGATCGACAGCCTGCCGGCGACCGAAGAGCGCCGCGACAGCGTGCCGATGCAGCGCTACGGCACGAGCGAGGAGATCGCCGCGACGATTGCGTTCCTGGCTTCGGAAGGGGCTGGCTATATCACTGGGCAGAACATCCGAGTCGATGGAGGGATTATTCGCGCGGTTTGAGGCAGGCAGGTGCCGCATCTCGGCGGGCACTGATATCGAGTGGTGGTCGGGCCCGGCAATCGGTGTTCGACCATTGCGCGACATGCTTCGAACGGTCATCCTCAATCCATGAAGAGGAGGGACCATGTCCGACAATTTTCTGCACTTGGTGCCTTATGATCCACACTGGCATCCCGACGAAGCGGCTGCCACGGCAGCCGTGAAGATTGCGCGCGGATTGTTCCCACTGGCCGAGCATGTCGCCGTCGAATACGAGGAAGGCGTGACGTTCTTCGACGCCGGAGCCAACACGGAAAGCATCCACTGCCCGTTTTGCGGCAGCGACCTGGAGGACTGGTGGGGCGAGGCAATGGACCAGGCAGCCGTGTCACGCTTCGAAGACCTTTCGGTCACCACGCCATGCTGTCAAAAGGCCTCGTCGCTGAAMGATTTGCGCTATGTCTGGCCGGCGGCGTTCGGGGTCTGCGCGCTGACCGTTGTGAATCCCGGTGTGGCATCGCTCGCCAGCGAGCAATTGCGGACGATCGAGCAAGCCATGGGCGCGCCGCTGAAGGTGATCTGGCAGCGCCTGTGAGATTGTCGAACGCGTCTCAGCCGATAGCACAGGCAGGCATCGGAGGCATGGCGTGACGAGCTTTTTGAGCGAGGTCGAAAGCACGTTTCCTTCGATGCTGCGAATGCCGGAAGAATTGTGGATGACGTTTCGCTGGATGGAGGATAACGGCTTCGTCCGAAACGAGGCTATCCGCTATGCCTCCCTTTACCCGGCTACCGTGGAGCAAAGACAGGGAATAAGTCGTACCCATTTCACGGTCGTCGATCCTGACTTGATGAGAGCTTGGCTTGGCAATGATGATGCTTCCGCGCCGGGACGAGTTGCGCCCTTCATCGTTACAGGTGGCGAGGGATCGCAGGCGGGGATCTGGGTGGACGACAAGGGCGTGCAGCGCTTCGTACATCTGGGATCCGGATCCGGATCTACCTTGTCCTGCGTGCTTGCAAACAATGCCGTCGATTTCTTGCGTTTGCTGGCCATCGGCTACGAGGAAACCTGCTGGCCAGAGGTCTTCGCGCTGACGCCCGAAGACGCCTATGTGAATGAGCATCGCGGAGATGAACATGTTGTCCCCTATCGCGCGCCTGTCGAGTTCAGGCATTGGGTTGAATCCACGTTTGATGTGACCGTGCTGAGGACTGCTTCCGAGATCGTCACACGGGTGGCGGATATGGATGCAGCTTTTTCGGACGATCCATTCTGGCAATGGGCTCGTAGGTCTGCCGGATGATCGGATTGGCCGCCGCCTCTCTTATTGTCCGAGCTTTGTTGCCGCCTGTTGATCCGCATCCGTCAGCGTCTGCAAGAACGCCACGATGTCGTCGATCTCGGTGTCGTTGAGCGCCGGTCTGTCACCGGTCTTTTTGCCGTTGAAGGGCGGATCCTGATTCAAGTTCGGCCAGTAAGCCTTTGGCAGATCATCATAT
>NZ_JBFUGJ010000118.1:0-16589 GCF_056402975.1 Mesorhizobium sp. P3_A9
ACCCCGGGGTCGAGCGGCTTTTCCTGATCTTCGTCGGCATCGGGCCGGGCCATGGCAAATATTCCGGAACGGTTTTTCGATGAGCGCTCATAGCGAAGAGGACCCTGAATTGATAGAGGCGGCACCAACTGTGCTTGTGGCAGGCCCGGATGCGGCCGGACAGCGCCTCGACCAATGGCTGGCGGCGAGCCTCGGCCCCGACATGTCGCGCAGCCGCGTGCAGATGCTGATCAGGGAAGGCGCTGTGAGCATCAACGGCAAGCCGGTCGACGAAACCAAGCGCAAGATGACCGCAGGCGAGAGCGTGTCGGTCGCGATGCCGGAACCGGAGCCCGCCACGCCGCAGGGCGAGGCCATCGCGCTCGACGTACTCTATGAAGACGACGCGTTGATCGTCATCAACAAGCCGGCAGGGCTTGTCGTGCATCCCGGTGCCGGCAACTGGACCGGCACACTCGTCAACGCGCTGATCCATCACTGCGGCGACAGCCTGTCCGGCATCGGTGGGGTGCGCCGGCCGGGCATCGTGCACCGCTTGGACAAGGAAACCAGCGGCGTCATGGTGGTGGCCAAGACCGACCGTGCCCACAAGGCGCTGTCGGAAGCCTTCGCCGATCATGGCCGCAGCGGCGACCTGGAACGCGCCTATCTGGCGCTGGTCTGGGGCATACCGCAGCGGCCGACCGGAACAGTGGATGCGCCGCTCGGCCGCGCTGCGGACCGGGTGCGCCGCGCCGTGGTGCCGGCAGGCCGCGACGACGCCCGCCATGCCATCACCCACTTTGGCGTCCAGGAGCGTTTTGGCGAGAAGCAGCAGGAGTTTGCCACCGCAAGCCTGGTCGAATGCCGGCTGGAAACCGGCCGCACCCACCAGATCCGCGTCCACATGGCCCATATCGGCCATCCGGTGATCGGCGACCCCGACTACGGCCAGGCCTTCCGCACCAAGGCCAACCGGCTGCCGGAGCCGCTGAAAAGTCAGGTCAAGGCATTTTCCCGGCAAGCTTTGCATGCCTGGCTCCTTGCATTTCGTCACCCGGATACCCATCTACCTCTGAGGTTCGAGGCGCCGATACCGGGGGACATGGAGGAACTCGTCGGCGGATTTCGCAATCTCTGAACCTGCTGCCGTCAAGCTCGAAACCAGCCATCAAAAAACCTGACTGGCATTGTTCACTTCAGCGTGACACACTGTTTCGTGTTGAACAAATGCCTGTCTTTTCTGGTTTTGTTCCTGTATAAGATCTGATGTCGCGAGCGAGCCTTTTGGTGTTCGCGTCACATGCCCGCCGCGTTTCGGGGGCATCACTCCAATAGAGAGGGGGCGCTATCATGGCCCAGTCACTACCCAGTATTGTTTCCGGCGAAGGCGGCCTCAGCCGCTACCTGGAAGAAATCCGCCGCTTTCCAATGCTTCAGCCGCAAGAAGAGTACATGCTCGCCAAGCGTTATGCCGAGCATGAAGACACCAGCGCTGCGCACAAGCTCGTCACCAGCCATTTGCGGCTCGTCGCCAAGATCGCCATGGGCTATCGCGGCTACGGCCTGCCGATCGGCGAAGTGATCTCGGAAGGCAATGTCGGCCTGATGCAGGCCGTCAAGAAATTCGAACCCGAGCGCGGCTTCCGCCTCGCTACCTACGCCATGTGGTGGATCAAGGCCTCGATCCAGGAGTACATCCTGCGCTCGTGGAGCCTGGTCAAGATGGGCACGACCGCCAACCAGAAGCGCCTGTTCTTCAACCTGCGCAAGGTGAAGGGCAAGATCCAGGCTCTGGACGACGGCGATTTGAAGCCCGATCAGATCACCGAGATCGCCACGCGGCTGAACGTGTCCGAGGCCGAAGTGGTGTCGATGAACCGCCGCCTGTCCGGCGACGCTTCGCTCAACGCCCCGATCCGGGCGAGCGAGGGCGAGTCCGGCGAATGGCAGGACTGGCTGGTCGACGACCACGAAAGCCAGGAAGAGATGCTGATCGAGCAGGACGAGCTGGAAAACCGGCGCGGCATGCTGTCGGGCGCTCTTGCCGTGCTCAATGAGCGCGAGCGGCGCATCTTCGAGGCCCGTCGCCTCGCCGAGGAGCCGCTGACGCTGGAAGAGCTGTCGGCCGAGTTCGACATCAGCCGCGAGCGCGTGCGCCAGATCGAGGTGCGCGCCTTTGAGAAGGTCCAGGATGCCGTCAAGGCCGCCGCCAAGCGCCAGACCCAGGCGCTGCGCACCATCGAGGCACAGCCAGCGGCGTAAAGCCGGCTTCGGCCAGGAAATATCAAGGCGGCGTCACGAAACTGGCGCCGCCTTTTTTGTATTTTGCCGGTGGTTAGCGAAAGCGAGGGCGACAGCCAATCTCCCCCCTTGCGGGGGAGATGTCCGGCAGGACAGAGGGGGGTGTGAAGGATCGCTACTTTTCGATTTTTGGCATTCCCGACCGGAAACCAGTTTGAAGGCACAGCTACATCCGGCTGACAGGTCGGCGGGACAGCACCCCCCTCTGCCCTGCCGGGCATCTCCCCCGCAGGTGGGGAGATCGGCAGTTTCACCGGCGGCGCCCGCCACAAAAGAATACCCTCAAAGCCCGTCCAGCGGAAACTTCAGGTACCGCCGGCCATTGGCTTCCGGTTCCGGCAGCCGGCCGCCATTCATGTTGACCTGCAGCGCATGCAGGATCAGCCGCGGCATCGGCAAGGTCTTGTCGCGCGCTTCGCGCAGCGCCACGAACTCAGCCTCGCTGTGCGCGGCAACGAGATGAATGTTGGTCGCCTTCTGCACGGCCACCGTGCTTTCCCACAGGGCTTCGCGGCCACCGGCCTGATAGTCATGGCCGACGAAGACGCGCGTCTCGTCCGGCAACGCCAGTATGCCCTGGATCGAGCGCCATAGCCGCGCGGCACTGCCGCCGGGAAAATCCGCCCGTGCCGTGCCGCTGTCGGGCATGAACAGCGTATCGTGCACGAAGGCGGCGTCGCCGACCACATAGCTGATCGAGGCCAGCGTATGACCGGGTGAGAACAGCACCTTGACTGGAAGGCTGCCGATCGCAAACGTCTCGCCTTCCCGGAACAGCCTGTCCCACTGCGAGCCGTCGGCGGGAAAATCGGGCCAGTTGTAGATCACCTTCCACAGCTTCTGGACGCCGACAACCCTGTCGCCGATCGCAGTCGGCGCCCCGGTCTGCTGTTTAAGGTAGTGCGCAGCGGAGAAATGGTCGGCGTGCGGGTGGGTGTCGAGGATCCACTCGAGCTCCAGCCCGTTTTTCCCGACAAAATCGAGCAGGACATCCGCGCTCTTCGTACCCGTGGCGCCGGATTTCTCATCGAAGTCGAGGATCGGATCGATAATGGCGCATCGCTTCGTCGCCGGGTCGGTGACGACGTACTGGATGGCCCCGGTCGGCTTGTCATAGAAGCCGCTGACCACTGGCCTGGCCAAAGCTACGTCCACGTCCGGCTCCCTCAACCCACCGGCAGGAACGATTTTCTCCACCGGAACCCAACAAGAGCATGGTTGTCCACGCTTGCGGGCCAGTCAAGCATGACTTGGCTCGCAAGGGCGGAAACGGCAAAACCCGTTCCGGCGCCTGTTTCAGGCAGAAGGCTGCTTGGTCTTCCTGAGATAAGGCAGGATGGTCTCGAAGGCGCCAAACCGCTTGATCGCATCCTCGTTGGAAACGGCGGCGGTGATGATGACGTCCTCACCCTGCTTCCAGTTGGCCGGCGTCGCCACCTGATGCTTGGCGGTGAGCTGCATGGAATCGACCGCGCGCAGGATCTCGTCGAAGTTGCGGCCCGTGGTCATCGGGTAGGTCAGCACCAGCTTGATCTTCTTGTCCGGCCCGATGACGTAGACCGAGCGCACGGTGGCGTTGTCGGCGGGCGTACGGCCTTCCGAGGTCTCGCCGGCGCCGGCGGGCAGCATGTCGTAAAGCTTGGCGACCTTGAGATCCTTGTCGCCGATCAGCGGATAGTGCACCGTTTGGCCCGTCGCCGTCTTGATGTCGGCCTGCCATTTGTCGTGGCTCGCCACCGGATCGACAGAGATGCCGATGATCTTGACATTGCGCTTCTTGAATTCGCCCTCCAGCCCCGCCATCGTGCCGAGCTCGGTCGTGCAGACCGGTGTGAAATTCTTCGGATGGCTGAACAGGATCGCCCAGCCGTCGCCGATCCAGTCGTGAAACTTGATCGCGCCTTGGGTGGTCTCGGCCGTGAAGTCCGGCGCTATGTCGTTGATACGAAGGCTCATGGTCCCTACCCCTGTGAAATACCGCCGGATGGCGGGTTCCGACCCTTTTACCACTCCGGCGGCGACCTTCAAAACGTTGAGGTCGCCGGCAGCGATGCAGGCCGCGAAAAATTTTCGCAATTTGTTGGAGAATGCAGAAATTTCGCTGCGGACGCTGAAAGAGTCTAGGTTTTCACCGCCAGTGTCGACGTCAAATCTTCCATGCGCTGCGCCAGCGCGCCAAGCGCGTTGGTCAGCACACTGTCGCTCTTGTCGGCCTTGGTCAGCGCCTCGTCGCGCGTCTTGCGCAAGGTCAGCACTTCGCTCTCCATGCCCTTGACGCGCTTCTGCAGTTCCGAGAGTTCGTCCATCACCATAATGCCGGCCATGACGGTCAGCCGCTGGTCACCGATCTCGCCGAAGGAATCTTTCAGATGCGAGACATAGCGGTCAAAGCGTTCGGCGAGATCGATCAGATGCTCTTCCTGGCCCTCGTCGCAGGCCATCCGATACTGTTTGCCGTCGATTGAAACCGTGACCTGTGCCATGGGCCAGCTCCTATCTGTCCAACACGGCGCGGATGGTTTCCATGGCGGTCACCAGCCGTCGCGAGACTTCCTTGTTGGCGTCCTCCAGCCGTTCGGCGCGCGCTTCGGAATTGTCGAGTTCCTGCGCCAGCCGCGAGCGGTCGGCATTCATCCGCTGCACTTCGGCCTCGGCTTCCGAGTAGTCGCGCTCGTGCTCCAGCTTGGCCGCGACAGCATTTTCCAGCCCCTCGATGGCCTTGCCCAGCCTGGCGATGACTTCCTTGAGTGTGGTTTCCCCGGTCATGGCCTTCGTCCTGTGCCCTGCCCATCACCGAATCGTTCGCGTTCAGAACGCCTTATCCCGGAAACATTAGGCACCGGGTGAAGGCAACGTCAACAAAGCTCTCGCGACTGTCCCCCGCTAACGCTAATGTAGACCCGCCATCGGCATCACAAGACCGGCAAATGTGCTCCCGATTTGTTGACTAAAAGCCCGCGCCTGCTATGTGTCGCGCACCCTTTTCAAGGGCTCTCCCAAGCCCCAAACCCCCATTTCTGGAGGAACCATGACGTCGCGTGAACAACATGACCGGATGGCAAATGCGATCCGCTTTCTCTCCATGGATGCCGTCGAGAAGGCCCAGTCCGGCCATCCCGGCCTGCCCATGGGCTGCGCCGACATCGCCACGGTGCTGTTCACCCGCTTCCTGAAATATGATCCCAAGGCCCCGCACTGGCCCGATCGCGACCGCTTCATCCTGTCGGCCGGCCATGGCTCGATGCTGCTCTATTCGCTGCTGCATCTGACCGGCTACGAGGACATGACCCTCGACCAGATCAAGCACTTCCGCCAGTTGGGCTCGAAGACGGCAGGGCATCCCGAATACGGCCACGCCACCGGCATCGAGACGACGACCGGTCCGCTCGGCCAGGGTCTCGCCAATTCGGTCGGCTTCGCACTCGGCGAGCGCATCATGAACGCCGCCTTCGGCAACGACCTCGTCAGCCACTACACCTATGTGCTGGCCGGCGATGGCTGTCTGATGGAAGGTGTTTCCCAGGAAGCCATCGCGCTTGCCGGGCATCTGAAGCTCAACAAACTGATCGTCTTCTGGGACAACAACAACATCTCGATCGACGGCCCGGTCTCGCTCGCCGACAACACCGACCAGGTCGCCCGCTTCCAGGCCTCCGGCTGGAATGCCAGCCATATCGACGGCACCGATCCGGAAGCCATCGCCTATGCCATCGAAGCCGCCCGTCATTCCGACAAGCCGACGATGATCGCCTGCAAGACGACCATCGGCTTCGGCGCGCCGACCAAGGCCGGCACCAACAAGGCGCATGGCTCGCCGCTCGGCGCCGACGAGATCGCCGGCGCGCGCAAGTTCTTCAACTGGGACTCGCCACCCTTCGAGATTCCGGCCGACATCCTCGATGCCTGGCGCACCGCCGGCAAGGCCGGCGTCAAGCCGCGCATCGACTGGGAAGGCCGCCTCGCCAAGGCCGAGCCGAAGCTGAAGGCCGAGTTCGAGCGCCGCCTCGGTGGCAAGCTGCCGTCCAACTTCGACGCTGTCATTGACGACTACAAGAAGAAGCTCTCGGCCGACAAGCCGAAGGTCGCCACCCGCAAATCGTCGGAAATGGCGCTGGAAGTCATCAACGGCGCCGTGCCGGAAACCATCGGCGGCTCCGCCGACCTGACCGGCTCCAACAACACCAAGACCAGCCAGACTAAGAACATCACGCCGGACGATTACGGCCAGCGCTATGTCCACTACGGCATCCGCGAGCATGGCATGGCCGCAGCCATCAACGGCCTGACGCTGCATGGCGGCCTCATCGCCTATGGCGGCACCTTTATGTGCTTCTCCGACTATGCCCGCCCGTCGATGCGGCTTTCCTCGCTGATGGGCATCCGCTCGATCTTCGTCATGACCCATGATTCAATCGGTCTGGGCGAAGATGGCCCGACCCACCAGCCGGTCGAGCATCTGGCGGCCCTGCGCGCCATCCCGAACCACAATGTCTTCCGTCCGGCCGACGCTGTGGAAACCGCCGAATGCTGGCAGATCGCGCTCGAATCCGAAAAGACGCCGTCGACACTGGCGCTGACCCGCCAGAACCTGCCGACGGTGCGCACCGAGCACTCGGCCAAGAACCTGAGCAGCCAGGGCGCCTACGAGCTGGCCGCGGCCAGCGGCGAGGCGGCGGTGACGATCTTCGCCACCGGCTCCGAGATCGAGATCGCCCTTGGCGCCCGCGACTTGCTGGAAAAGCACGGCCATCCGACCCGCGTCGTCTCGGTGCCTTGCTTCGAACTGTTCGACAAGCAGAGCGACGACTATCGCAAAAAGACGATCGGCAACGCGCCGATCAAGATGGCGATCGAGGCCGGCATTCGCCAGGGCTGGGATCATCTCATCGGCTCGGACGGCATCTTCGTCGGCATGACCGGCTTTGGCGCCTCGGGCACGATCGAGCAGCTCTATCCGCATTTCGGCATCACCGCCGAGGCGGCGGCCAAGGCAGCGGAAGGACGCTTGCACGCCAAGTAAGGGTTTGGCTTCAGCCCGGCGAAATCGCGCAAAGCGATTTCGCCGGGTTGCCCCAACCTAATCGATTTAAATCTGCGTCGCAGCGGCTGGATTCTTTCCGCTTGCGCCGCTATGAAGCTGCGGACTTGATCTTCGGCCTCCAGCTCCCAGGGAGAGAAAAATGACCGTCAGAGTTGCCATCAACGGATTCGGCCGCATCGGCCGCAACATCCTGCGCGCCATCCATGAATCCGGCCGCAAGGACATCGACGTCGTCGCCGTCAACGACCTCGGCCCGGTCGAGACCAATGCCCACCTGCTGCGCTACGACAGCGTGCATGGCCGCTTCCCGCACGAGGTGAGCGTCGATGGTGACCAGATCACCGTCGGCAAGGAAAAGTTCAAGGTCACCGCCATCAAGGATCCGACCCAGCTGCCGTGGAAGGAACTCGGCGTCGACATCGCGCTCGAATGCACCGGCATCTTCACCGCTCGCGACAAGGCCGCCGCGCACCTGACCGCCGGCGCCAAGCGCGTGCTGGTCTCGGCGCCTGCCGACGGCGCCGACCTGACCGTCGTCTACGGCATCAACCACGACAAGCTGACCAAGGACCACATCGTCATCTCGAACGCGTCCTGCACCACCAACTGCCTGGCGCCGCTGGCCGCCGTGCTGCACGAGACGGTCGGCATCGAAAAGGGCATGATGACGACGATCCACTCCTACACGGGCGACCAGCCGACGCTGGACACCATGCACAAGGATCTCTACCGCGCCCGCGCCGCGGCCCTGTCGCAGATCCCGACCTCGACGGGCGCCGCCAAGGCCATCGGCCTTGTGCTGCCCGACCTCAAGGGCAAGCTCGACGGCATCTCGATTCGCGTGCCGACCCCGAACGTCTCGGTCGTCGACTTCAAGTTCATCGCCAAGCGCGCGACCACGGTCCAGGAAATCAACGAAGCGGTCATCGCCGCCTCCAACGGCAAGCTCAAGGGCATCCTCGGCGTCACCCATCACCCGAACGTCTCGATCGATTTCAACCATGATCCGCGCTCGTCGATCATGGCGCTCGACCAGACCAAGGTGATGGACGGCAACTTCGTTTCCGTGCTGTCCTGGTACGACAATGAATGGGGCTTCTCCAACCGCATGAGCGACACCGCCGTCGCCTTCGGCAAGACCATCGCCTGATCGCGGACCCAGCTTCCAGAGACTTGAAACGCCCGGCTTCGTCCGGGCGTTTTTCATTTGCCGGAGCAGCAGTGCCAAAACCCGCGAAAATCCGAGGCATAAGGCAAAAAGCCACGCCGCCGCCTTGCACTGGTCACGTCTTCGCCCCACTCTGCCGTAAACCAGGAGACAGACGAATTTGAGGGGCTGATTTTAAGATGGAGCATGCGATCTATCTCGTCACGCTGGTCGGCACTGCTCTTGTCGTCGCCGCCGCGTTTTCGAGCCTGATCGCCTTCCGCTTCGGCGCCCCCCTCCTGCTTCTGTTTCTCTGCATCGGGCTCGCCACTGGAACCGACGGCCTCGGTATCGAATTCGACAACGCCCGCATCGCCTATTTTGCCGGCTCACTGGCGCTGGCCGTCATCCTGTTCGATTCCGGCTTCGGCACGCCGCTCAACGCCTTGCGGCAGGCGGCGGGACCGGCGCTGTCGCTGGCGATTTTCGGCGTGCTTCTGACCACCGGCCTGTTCGGCGCCGCCGCCCACTATCTGCTCGACCTGACCTGGCTGGAATCCTTTCTGCTCGGCGCCGCCGTCGCTTCGACCGACGCGGCCGCGGTGTTCTTCCTGCTGCGCGCCGGCGAGATCAATCTACGCGAGCGTGTGCGCTCCACGTTGGAGGTGGAATCCGGCACCAATGACCCGATCGCCATCTTCCTGACGATCACCCTGGTCGAGATCATCGCCGC
Organism: Mesorhizobium sp. P3_A9; assembly: GCF_056402975.1. Classification (NCBI taxonomy): domain Bacteria; kingdom Pseudomonadati; phylum Pseudomonadota; class Alphaproteobacteria; order Hyphomicrobiales; family Phyllobacteriaceae; genus Mesorhizobium; species Mesorhizobium sp. P3_A9. The sequence goes on from NZ_JBFUGJ010000118.1 coordinate 9,205, forward strand.
CCACGCCAACCCCGAGACCAATGTCCTGGTCACCAGCCTGATCCTCGGCTTCCTCCTCAATATGGGGCTCGGCGCCATCGTCGGCGTGCTCGGCGGCCTTGCCATCGTGCGTCTCGTCGACCGGCTCAATCTCGACCACGGCCTGCTGCCGATCTTCGTGCTGACGCTGTCGCTGATGATCTTCGCCGCCGCCGGCGCCATTGGCGGCTCGGGCTTCCTGGCGGTCTATATCGCCGGTCTCATTGCCGGCAACTCCGACATCCGCGCCGTCACCATCCTCAAGCGCTTCCAGGACGGCATGTCGTGGCTGGCGCAGATCATCATGTTCCTGATCCTTGGCCTTTTCGCGACGCCCTCGCAATTCCCAGCCATCATGCTGCCGGCGATAGCGCTTGGCCTGTTCCTGATGTTTATCGCACGGCCGATCGCGGTCTGGCTCTGCCTGATCCCGTTTCGCCTGCCGCGCCCCGAGGTCGCTTTCGTATCCTGGGTCGGCCTGCGCGGCGCGGTGTCGATCCTGCTCGCTATCACCCCACTGCTCGGCGGGCTGGAAAACGGCCGCGTCATCTTCAACGTCGCCTTCATCATCGTGCTGGTGTCGTTGGTCGTCCAGGGCTGGACCGTTGGACCGCTGGCGCGCCGCCTTGGCCTGATCGTGCCGGCGCGGCTCGGACCGCTGGACAAGGTCGAGCTGGAATTGCCCGGCTCCGCCCATCACGAGCTTCTCGCCTATCGCGTGGCGCATGGCAGCCCGGTGGCGCGCGGCGAGCGCATTCCGCGTTGGGCGCGGCCCTCACTGGTGCTGCGCGACGGCCGTTCGATGCGCTTCCAGGACATGGGCCGGCTCGCCGCCGGCGACCAGGTCTACATCTTCGTTCCGGACCGCTATCCGCGCCTGCTCGACAAGCTGTTCGCCAGCCGCGCGGTGGTCGACCCGGAAGATGCCGATTTCTTCGGCGCCTTCGCCGTCGACCCGGCACGCTCCGCCGCCGAGCTGGAAGCCGCCTATGCGCCGGGCCTGACCGAGGCGGAGCAGAAGCAGACCGTCGGCGCTCTGGTCACCGCACGGCTTGGCGGCCATGCCGAATATGCCGACCGTGTGCTGATCGGCCAGATCGAGCTGATCGTGCGGGATGTTGACGACAAGGGCAAGATCACGGGTCTTGGCCTTTCCTTCGAGCCGACCGCGCCGGTAGCGCGGGTGCCAGTGTTCCTCAGTGCCGGCGAGATGGGCGACCGTCTTAGCGCCTTCATCCGCAACTGGCGCAAGCCGACGGAGACACAGGAGGCGGCAGTACAGACGGAAGACGCCCCTGAGCCCCCGGTCGAAAAGGCAACGACCGGGGGCTGACAAGGGCGATCGTTCGCGCCGCTCCCCATCACGTCGGACAGTCTTCACGGACTATGTCCCCGCCCGCCTCAAAATTTCGCGCCGCACCGCCGTCAAAGCCTTGCATCGTCACGGATGCGGGGTATGTTCCCCCGATTTTTCGCGAAAGGAACCCGCATGGCCGCCTTCAAGACCTTGGACGACATCGGCAACATCAGCGGCAAGCGTGTGCTGGTGCGCGTCGACCTCAACGTTCCCGTCGCCGACGGCAAGGTCACTGACGCCACCCGCATCGAACGCATCGCGCCGACCATCGCCGAATTGTCCGGCAAGGGCGCCAAGGTCATCCTGCTCGCCCATTTTGGCCGGCCCAAGGACGGCCCCTCGCCCGAATTCTCGCTCGAGCCGATCGCCAAGGCGACGGCTGAGGTGCTCGGCCGTCCCGTTGGCTTCGCCTCGGACTGCGTCGGCGACACGGCTGGAAGTGCCGTCGCGGCCATGAACAAGGGCGACGTGCTGCTCTTGGAAAACACCCGCTTCTACAAGGCCGAGGAAAAGAACGATCCTGTCTTCACCGAAAGGCTCGCCGCCAATGGCGACATCTTCGTCAACGACGCTTTTTCCGCAGCGCACCGCGCCCATTCCTCGACCGAGGGGCTGGCGCACCTGTTGCCTTCCTTTGCCGGCCGCACCATGCAGGCCGAACTCGAGGCGCTGGAGAAGGGCTTGGGCAACCCGGTCCGTCCGGTCGTCGCCATTGTCGGCGGCGCCAAGGTCTCGACCAAGATCGACCTGCTGATGAACCTGGTGAAGAGGGTTGACGCACTGGTCATCGGCGGCGGCATGGCCAACACCTTCCTTGCCGCGCGCGGCACCGACGTCGGCAAGTCGCTGTGCGAGCATGATCTGGCCGCCACCGCCAAGCAGATCATGATCGAGGCGGCCGAGGCCGGTTGCGCCATCATCCTGCCGGTCGACGGCGTCGTCGCCAAGGAGTTCAAGGCGGGCGCGGCCTGCGAGACCGTCGCCATCTCCGACGTGCCGGCCGACGGCATGATCCTCGATGTCGGCGCCAAGACCGTGACCACGATCGGCGAATGGATCGATCGCGCCGCGACATTGGTCTGGAACGGTCCGCTCGGCGCCTTCGAAATCGAGCCGTTCGACCATGCCACGGTGGCCGCGGCAAAACACGCCGCCGCGCGAACCAAGGCCGGCAAGCTGGTCTCCGTCGCCGGTGGCGGCGATACGGTGGCGGCGCTCAACCATGCCGGTGTCGCCGACGACTTCACCTATGTCTCGACCGCTGGTGGCGCCTTCCTGGAATGGATGGAAGGCAAGCCGCTGCCCGGCGTCGACGTGCTGAAGAAGTAGGCCCCGGCGGGATCGACGACGCTGCGGACGGCGCCCGAAACTTTCAATCGATTCGAGCTTTCCGATGCCATTCCTTTGGCGGTAGACTTCCGTTAAGCGCGGAACGAACCCCTCCAGGAGAAGCATGATGAGCGAACGTCTCGAAGACATTGCCGCCGCGATCGTGGCCAACGGCAAGGGCCTGCTGGCTGCCGACGAAAGTTCCGGCACGATCAAGAAGCGCTTCGACGTCATCGGCGTCGAATCGACCGCCGACAGCCGCCGCGATTATCGCGAGATGATGTTCCGCGCCAAGGACGCGATGACCAAGTATATTTCCGGCGTCATCCTCTATGACGAGACCATCCGTCAGAAGGCCGCCGACGGTACGCCGCTGGTCGACATCATCAAGGCGGCCGGCGCCATCCCCGGCATCAAGGTCGATGCCGGCGCCAAGCCGCTGGCCGGCTTTCCCGGCGACACCATCACCGAGGGTCTCGACGGCCTGCGCGAGCGCCTTGCCGACTATTACAAGCTCGGCGCCCGCTTCGCCAAATGGCGCGCGGTGATCGACATCGATACCGGCAAGAGCGTGCCCTCGGTCAATTCGATCAACTCGAACACCCATGCGCTCGCCCGCTATGCCGCGCTTTGCCAGGAGGCCGGCATCGTGCCGATCGTCGAGCCGGAAGTGCTGATGGATGGCGCCCACGATATCGATACCTGCTACGAGGTTTCCAAGGCGACGCTGATCAAGCTTTACGATGAACTCCATGCGGCCGGCGTCGTACTCGAAGGCACGATTCTGAAGCCCAACATGGTCCTGTCGGGCAAGAAGTCGGGCACCGTGGACAGCCCCGAAAAGGTCGCCGAGATGACCATAAAACTGTTCCGCGAGACGGTGCCGGCGGCGGTACCGGGTATCGCCTTCCTCTCCGGCGGCCAGGAGGACGAGGAGGCGACCGCCAACCTCAACGCCATCAACGCCATCGGTCCGCATCCCTGGAAGCTGACCTTCTCCTATGGCCGCGCGCTGCAGGCCGCCCCGCAAAAGGCATGGAGCGGCAAGGCATCGAACATTGCCGCCGGTCAGGCCGCCTTCACCCATCGCGCCCACATGAATTATCTGGCCGCGCTCGGAAAATGGAAAGCGAGCCTCGAACAGGCCGCCTGAACACAGTTCTTTCGTCTTCTTCGAACCCGGGCCATTGCGCCCGGGTTTTTGTTGCCTGCGGATTTGGGGGAAGACCTCCTCATTCCTATTTCCTCTGGGCGTTGCCGGCGGCGATGTCGGTTTGCGCTCATCCCGAACGTCCTTGGGATGAGAGACAGGGAGAGGTTCATGCATCGCAACAAGATCGTTTCACGCGAAGACTGGTTCCAGGCGCACAAGGCGCATCTGGCGCGCGAGAAGGAACTGACGCGGCTTCGCGATCGCATCGCGGCCGAGCGGCGCGAACTGCCCTGGCTGAAGATCAGGAAGGACTATGTTTTCGAGACCGAACAAGGGCCGAGGAGGCTGGCCGACCTGTTTGGCGCCAACAGCCAGCTGATCGTCTACCACTTCGTGTTTGCGCCAGGTTCCAATCATCACTGCGAAAGCTGTGCCTTCGTCGCCGACCATATGGATGGCGCCAACCAGCATCTTAGGCATCATGATGTGTCGCTTGTCGCCGTGTCGCGGGCGCCGCTCGCCGAATTGCTGCCCTACAAGCAGCGCATGGGTTGGAAGTTCGACTGGCTGTCTTCTTATGCCTCGGACTTCAATTTCGATATGCAGGTGTCCTTCACCGACAAGCAGATTGCATCTGGCGAAGCGGTCTACAATTTCGAAACACCCGTGCTGACGTCGAAAGACCTGCCCGGCACCACTGTCTTCCACAAGAGCGAAACCGGTGACATCTTCCTGACCTTCATGTCACGCGCCCGCGGCAGCGAGCAGTTCATCGGCGCCTATCAGTATCTCGACATTGCACCGAAAGGCCGCGACGAAACCGGTCCTTACAGGACCTTCATGGACTGGGTGCGACTGCACGACGAATATGGAAACAGGTCGCTATGAGACGACGCTTGCCCTTGGGGCAACGGCCGGCTGTGCAAGGATCCGTTCACCTCGGCCGAAACATGCGCTAAGCCTGCCGCAGATCATTCCACGGTACCGCCATGCGCTTCCCCGCCCTGTTCACCTGGCTCGCCTTCCCTGTCTATGTCTGGCAGGGGCTCGGCGTGCGCCGCCGCACCTCGCGCATGCTGCCGGCGCAAGGGCCGGTCATGCACGAGATATCAGGCGAGGCGCCTGATATCTCGCTGCTGGTGCTGGGCGATTCCTCGGCGGCCTCGGTCGGCATTGGCAATTCGGAGAACGGGCTTGCCGCACAACTCGCCGTTCTGATTTCCGAGCGTACCGGCCGCGCCGTACGCTGGCGCGCCGCAGGCTTCAATTCGGCGACGTCGGGCCAGATCCGCGATCATGTCCTGCCCAATCTGTCGGCTGATCCGTGGACACATATCGTGCTTGCCATCGGCACCAACGACACCAAGAATTTTCATTCGGTGCCGCGCTTCAAGAAGGAGTTCGGCGGCTTGCTCTATGCACTGCGCGCCAAATGGCCGGAGGCGCGCGTGGTGTGGTCGCCGGTTCTGGAGTTCACCCGCGCACCGGCCATGCCGCCGCTGCTCGGCAAGATCCTCGAAATCCGCGCTACTGAAATGAACCGTATGGGCGAACGCCTGTGCCTGGAGCGCGGCGCGGTGCCCGCACCTCGCCTGCCGATCACCAATCCTGAACAAGGTTTTGCCTCTGACGGCTTTCATGCCTCAGAGGCAGGTTACCGGGCCTGGGCGGAACATCTTCTCGGCCCGGTGCTTGCTGACTGAACACCGACGAAGGGGTTGTGGCCCGGGCCTAGGTCAAATGCCCGAGCACGGCCGCCAGCGAAATGGCAGCCATCGCCAGCAGCGCCAGCTTCCAGAAATCGCCGCGACGCTTGAGCCCGGGCCAGCCCAGTGGCTTGATCAGCTGGATCACCATGAAGCCGATGATGACAAGGGCGAGGAGTTTCGTCATGCCGCCTTTGACCAGCAACGCGGCCGGCTGTCAAAGCGCGTCGTTTGGTCTCTGAGAAAGAACGGGCGCCACGTTCCCGAACCGGAACGTCGCGCCCGCCGTTTTGGAGCCCGATCTACTTCAGCGGCTTGAGGCCGGCTTCGATCGAGGCGCGCTTTGCTTCGAGGAAAGGCGGCAGGGCAAGGCTTTCGCCCAGCGTCTCCAGCGGCTCGTCGGCGGTGAAGCCTGGCCCGTCGGTGGCGATCTCGAACAGGATGCCGTTCGGCTCGCGGAAATAGAGCGAGCGGAAGTAATAGCGCTCGACCTCGCCGCTCGACGGCAGCCGGAATTCGGCCAGACGGGCGGTCCACAGATGCAACGTCTCCTGGTCTGGCGCCCTGAAGGCGACATGGTGAACCGCACCGGCGCCTTGCCTTGCCGGCGCCAGCCCGGGCTGCACGGCAACATGAAGCTCGGCTGCCGGCCCACCCGCACCCATTTCGAAGACATGGACCTGGCCCTCGCCATCCGGCGAGCCATAGTCGCGAACCCCGCGCATGTTCATCACCCGGGTCAGCACCGCCTCGGTGTTGGTGATGTCAGGAACACTGATGACGATCGGCCCGAGCCCGCGGATCTGGTGCTCGGCCGGCACCGGGCTTTGCGCCCATGGGTGGCTGCCGCCCTTGCCGCCATCGCTGACCAGCCGCAGGCGCTGGCCTTCGGGATCTTCGAAATCCAGCGACGGATAGCCGCCGATGTCGGCAATCTCACTCGTTACGATGTTCTCGCCGGCGAGGTGCTGCTTCCACCAGGCAAGGCTTTCCGGGCTGCCGACCCTGAGGCTGGTCCGCGCGATGCTGTTGGTGCCGCGCCGTTCGCGGCCAACCGGCCAGTCGAAGAAGGTAAGGTCGGTGCCTGGCGTCGCTTCGCCGTCGGCATAGAAGAGATGGTAGGCCGATGTGTCGTCCTGGTTCACCGTCTTCTTGACCAGCCGCAAGCCAAGAACCTTCGTGTAGAAGTGAAGATTGCCCGGCGCATTGGCGGTGATGGCAGTCAGATGGTGGATTCCTGTCAGTTGCAGGCTCATGGTCGTCTCCCTGGTTTTGGGGAAGAATTTCTCCTTTCATATCAGAACTGCGAGCACCTCACTAAAGGCCGCCTATCCTGACAGTCCGTCGCCATGCGGTGAACAATTTTGTCCTCACTGTCATCCGATTGGTGAACAATCGGTGCCCCGCAGGCTTCCTGCGGCAAGGCACGATGGCGGCGGAAAACAATGCTATCCCTCGGCAGACGCACCGAACGAAACTATCGTCGAGCGCCTGACATCCTCCTGACAGACTGCTGTCAGGAGGGGTGTGCGATAGTGTCTCCATCAAGAGAGAGGAGACTGGTCATGAACGGTTACACCATTCTGCGCGGCATGCAGCACTATGTCGGCAAGGTTCGCACCATGCGCAACGAAATCCGCACGCAGCGCTTCATGAATTCACTTCCCGCGGACATCCGTAAGGATATCGGCTGGCCCGACATGTATTCGGAACGTCGCTCCCGCGGCAATTGAGGCGAATTTTTCGACGTCGATATTGGACATGGACGCGCCAATGCCCAGATATCTGCATGTCGCCCAAAAGTGGCCCCCGGTTTTGGGGG
>NZ_JBFUGJ010000119.1:0-20335 GCF_056402975.1 Mesorhizobium sp. P3_A9
CACCGGAGAAGAAGCGGGCGTCGATGCCTTTCGTCTCCTCCGCGAAGATATCCGCGTCGCTGCGCCCCGCCTGCATGCGCCGGTGCTGGGTGCGCGAGAAATTGCGCCCGGCACCATGCGGCGAGAAGCCAAGCCCGTGCGCCGCGTTCTTGCCGCGCACGATCAGCACCGGTTCCGCCATGTTGAGCGGGATCAGCGTCAGATCGGTCGCGTCGTCGGCCCAGTTGTCGAAGGCCGGCGTGGCGCCCTTGCCGTGGTAGAACAGCCCGTCCGAGCGGCGAAAGACGAAGTTATGCTCGTTCCAGAACCGATCCGACACTTTCGCCGCCAGCTTTTCAGCCGCCAGATCGTGGATGAGCATATGGTTGCCCTTGGTCCATTCGCGGATCGTCTGCAGGGCCTCCCAATAGTCGTCGCCTTCCCGCGTATCGGCCGGAATCCAGGCGTTCTGCGGCAAGGTCTCCGGCGACAGCGTCTTGCGGACGCCCTCGGCGATCTTCATGCCCTTGCTGTAGAGCCGCGCGCCCGGCGAGCGCGAGCCATGGTGGGTGACCAGCGCCGTCTCGCCGCTCGACTTCAGCGTGCCGACATAGGCGAAATGGTTGCCGTCGCCCTGCGTGCCGAAATGCTCGATCGCGGCACTGGTCAGGTCGCGCAGCAAGGGGTTGGCCTCGAAACGCTCGAAGACCTCCTTGGCGGGACGGATCTGCTGGCCGCGCGGACGCCCGCCCGGTCCGAAATGGGTGACCCCATGCACGGCATCGAGCAACGCAGCCGGCGCCACGCCAGGGAACACCGAGATCGCCATCGAGCAGCAGATGTCAGCCGAATGCATGCCGGGGTGGATCGCCTCCGAAACCGCGACGCCGCCGACCGGAATCGTGCCCGACGGACCGGCCGGGCAGGCGTCCGGCATGATGGCACCGGCGCGGATCACCGGCGTGCGCATCAGCTCGGCCATGCTGCGCGTGACCGCTTCGACATTGGCGGCCTCGTCTGGCGTTTCGGCCTCGATGTTGAGATGCAGCGGCATCGAAGAGGCGGCATGCAGCTTCATGGCCGGCGGCGGCGCGAAAGCACGTGCGGCCTCCAGCGCATCGCCTGGCGATCCACCGCTTTCCAGCACCGCATTGGCGGCGACGAGCGCCTTGCCGAACCACTTGCCCTGCGGCAGGCCGGCGTCGATCAAATCCTGTCCACTCAAAATCTCGGTCATGTCTTTCACTTTCGGTACATATCAAGCACTGCGTATTGCGGACGGACGACAAGAGAATGCGACACATCTTTTCCGCCACTTCGCGAAGTTGCGAAGGAGGGACACGAACCCTCACGCCTTTCGGCACCCGCTTGCCTGAAGCGAGCCGCGTCTGCCTGTAGTCTCGCAGGCATTCGTCCTTCTATTCGGTCTGGCGACAAGGGTCGGCAAGACAATTACTGAGCTACTTTCCATCCGGAGACGGAAGGGATGGCTTGAACATCCGACCTTCCGCGACTTTCGTCGCGGACGCTCTATCCCTGTAGTCCTGCCTGCATTCGCCATTCATTCTCTTTCTCTCCGGCGGGCGACAAGTCGATGCGAGAAACCGATCGATCAACCGACCGACGGGCGGATTCGAACCGCCAGATGCCAATGTATTCCCGCAGGCATTCGCCTTGTTCGATCGGCTGGCGACAAGGATCGGCAAGACACGTTGACTGCGCCACCCCGCTCCGCAGAGCGGGAGAGTGATTTGAACACCCGACCTCCCGCCTTTCGACGGGCGCGCTACCTGTAGTCCTGCCTGCATTCGCCATTCTATTACCTCGCCGCGGCGACAAGGGATGATGAAACACCGGGCGTCCCGCTCGTGCCAGAGAGCGCCTGCAAGGTGAGGAGTCGAACCTCACGGAGCATCCCGTTCATGTTGCTGTAGTTCCATCCGGCATTCGCCGCGGTTTTGTTGAAGGGTGTGATGACAAATCTGTTGTGAAACCGCCTTTCTGCTCTACCGACTGAGCTACGGAGCCGATTGGCAGCTCCGGCAGGAATCGAACCCGCGACCCGAAAGTTGGGATGTAGTTCCACAGGCATTCGTCACGCCTTGTGTTCAGTTCCTTTCTGTCCAGTTGCGACCGAAGCCGCGCAAAAGCCGTCGGGCATGACGACAAGGTTTGACGAAACGTCCCGCTCTATCCGCTGAGCTACGGGTCCATAGTGGCGGACCCGACGGGATTCGAACCCGCGACCTGGAGGTGAACAGCCTGTAGTTCCATCGGCATTCGTCATGCCCTGATACGTGTTCCAGTCAGTCCCGGCAGACGCGCTGCCGGGACCTCTTTGTTTGACGCAATTCCGGACGGAAAAGCGCTCACACTTTTCCTGGAATTGCTTAGAGTTCCACCGCCTCGATCGTGCGCACCCAATGGTCCGGGTCGCCGCTCGAGGACAGCATCGTGCCCACCACGTCGAAGACGCGGTCGGAGAAGCCACCGACATTCAATATGTCGGCCTGCGGCTCGGCCTGCGTCGTCGCATAGGGCTGGATGTCGATGCAGACCAGCTTGGCTTTCGGGTTCAACACCTTCAGCTTCTGCCATTCCTGCATCGTCGCCGTGCCCTGATGCGCATGCGCCGTCGCATCCACCCAAGACTGGTTGTCCGACACGAACACCACAAGGTCGACATCAGCCTTCTCACGCACCAGCCGGGCCAGCGGAGCCGAACAGTTGGTTCCGCCACCACCGATGGCGGCAAGCTTCGCGGCGTTGGTCATCACCGTATCGCGAGCGTTGAGGCGGATATCCACCACATCGTTCTCGAACGGCAAGACCCTGGCCGTCGGGTTGCGTCGCAGCATCGCGGCGGCCACCAGGGCAGCCACGTCGATGCAACGCACGGCAGACGTCGCGCCCTTGCGGTAACCGGTAGCCGGCGAGCTCATCGAGCCCGAAACGTCCGGACACACGACCACATTGCCCTTGATCCGGGGCACGTTGCCAAGCGCGACTTCCATCGCGTCCTGCAGCGCGTCCCTGACCACGCCGGGTACCTCCGCACCGGCCATAGTGAACGCCACCATGAGCTGATACGGGAACACCCGGGCGCGCCGGATCTCCTGCGGATCACGCAGTCGCGCCGCCAGCGTCTCGCCGAACCCATCCACTTCGAACACGCCGTTGCGGGCGAAAGTGTTCAGGTTCTGGCGCAGCATCTGCCAGCCGGCCGTCGCCGCGATCTGCACCCAATGCTCACGCGAAAGCGGCATCGAGGTAAGCATCTGGAACGGCACTTCCGGCACGGGCAGCGACGGATCGCGCTTGAACGCCTCGAATGCCTTCACCACGTCCGGTAGCACCGCCACATCATGCGGCTTGCCGATCAGGTAGCCATAAAGCGCCTCACGCGAGGCCGACTTCGGCTTCGGGTGAACCATCTTGATGACGTCGGCCAGCGACGGATCGTTGCCGACCGCGGCCCGCATGATCTCGAAGTCGGCCGCCTGCTCGAGCCACGCCTGGACAAGCCGCTTCGGCCGCGAGCCGAGCGACTTGCGCCCGGTCGCGCCGGAACGCATGACCTGCACGAAGTTACGCAGCATCTTGCCGTTCCTGACGATGCGCCCGAACGCACGGTTGAACTCGTCGCCCTGCATCGAGGACAGAACCGCCAGCAGCAGTGCCGGCATATCCTTCATGTAGCCCTGCTCGAAAGCATGGACGGCGGTGCGCGCCAGGAACCCCGGCTCGACCTGCCACGCCAGCTTCAGCACCTCGTCCAGCTGCTCGCGCGGCTCGGCATAGAAGGTCGCGTTGAACGTGCCCGTCGCCGCCAGCTGCGCCAGAGCCTGATGTTCATTCTCACACCAGTATCACTGCAGGCGGCGTGCCAGTTTGAAGAATGAGCGCGTATCGATCCGCTCGGATTCAGTTAGGGATTTGATTTCATTATGAAATAAAAAGAGGCCTACGGTTATGCACCCTCTGGTCTTGTCCAAGGCAGGGCCTGTATAGTGATCTAACAATCTCGGAACTTATACCCTAGGATAAAATGAAAAGACGAGTCGCGATTGGCATTCTTGGCACAACGCTTGATGCGGGCCGTACGGATGACCGTTGGCGGAAGTGGCGGCCAACGGTTGCGCTGTGTCAGCAGCCGGGGTTGTTCATAGATCGGCTGGAACTCATCCACGGGACTCAGTCACGGCAGCTGGCCACGCAGATCATTGCCGACATCGAGCAGGTCTCGCCCGCCACTGAGGTCAGGCCCCATCTGATCAGCATGCGCGATCCCTGGGATTTCTCAGAGGTCTACACCGGCCTGCGCGATTTCGCCCGCGCCTATCAATTCGACCCCGAGAAGGAAGACTATCTCGTCAACATCACCACCGGCACCCACGTCGCGCAGATATGCTGGTTCCTGCTTACCGAAGCCCACTTCATCCCGGCGCGGCTGCTGCAGCTTTCGCCACGTAAGCAGGGCAGCGACGACGATGTCTCTGGCAGCCATTCGATCATCGATCTCGATCTGTCCCGCTACGATGCGATCGCCACGCGCTTTGCCGCCGAGCGCGACGAGGCGACGTCGTTCCTGAAATCGGGCATCGCCACCCGCAATCCGGCCTTCAACCAGATGATCGACCAGATCGAGAAGGTGACGATCCGCTCGCGCGCGCCGGTGCTGCTCACGGGGCCGACGGGCGCCGGCAAGTCGCAACTGGCCCGCCGCATTTATGAGTTGAAGAAGGCGCAGCGGCAGGTTTCCGGCGCCTTCATCGAGGTCAATTGCGCGACGCTGCGTGGCGACCAGGCGATGTCGACGCTGTTCGGCCACGTCAAGGGCGCCTTCACCGGCGCCCAGAACGAGCGTGCCGGGCTGATGAAGTCTGCCAACAAGGGCGTGCTGTTCCTCGACGAGATCGGCGAACTTGGCTCCGACGAACAGGCCATGTGCCTGCGCGCCATCGAGGAAAAGCGCTTCCTGCCGGTCGGCGCCGACCAGGATGTCATGTCGGACTTCCAGCTTCTCGCCGGCACCAACCGCGATCTGTCGATCGGCGTCAAAGAGGGCAAGTTCCGAGAGGATCTTTTCGCGCGGCTGAACCTGTGGACCTTCCAACTGCCGGCGCTGCGCGACCGCAAGGAAGACATCGAGCCGAACCTCGATTTCGAACTGCGCCGCTTCAGTGAGCGCGAAGGACAGAACGCCACCTTCAACAAGGAAGCGCGCGACCTGTATCTGAAATTCGCCGTGGCGCCGGAGGCGATGTGGCGGGCCAATTTCCGCGATCTCTCGGCCTCCGTTACCCGCATGGCGACGCTGGCGCCGCTTGGCCGCATCAACGAGGAAACCGTGCGTGACGAAATCGATCGCCTGACGGTCTTGTGGCGCGCCGGGAATGCCGACGACCGCGACGCCATCCTGCAAGAGATTCTTGGCCCTGAGCGGCAAAGCCAGATCGACATCTTCGACCGGGCGCAGCTGGCCACCGTGCTTGCGATTTGCCGCGACAGCAATTCGGTCAGCGCTGCCGGGCGGAAGCTGTTTGCGGTCTCACGGCTGCAAAAGACCAGCGGCAACGACGCCGACAGGCTGCGCAAATACCTCATGCGCTTCGACCTCAGCTTCGAGGACATCATTCGAAAATGATCGAGGTCACCTCGATCCCGCGGTCAGGCACCACGCACTTTCCCGCTTGACTGACCAGCAGTACCGAATACGCTAGGACGAAATACCGGCTCTGATCGCCGGGCGGCAAATATGCCTCGTATGCCTCGCCCTTGCGGCGCTGGCTGCGGGGCATTGTCATTTCTGGGGTTCTGTTTGAAACGACGCATCGAGATCGGCATCCTCTATTCCCGCTCGGGGAGCTATCAGCTCGTTTCCGATGCGTGCCGSATGGGCGCCATGCGCGCCATYGCCGACATCAATGCCGACCGCRGCTMMGGCATCGAACTGGTGCCGGTCGAGCGCGACCCGCAAAGCAATGCCGACAGCTACGCGACGCTGTGCGAAGACATTTTCAAGACCAGCAGCGCCCGCCATGTCGTCGGCTGCGTCACCTCCTGGAGCCGCAAGGAGACCATCCCGGTGCTGGAGAAGGCCGGCGGCATGCTTTGGTACGCTTGCCCCTATGAGGGCTTCGAGGCCAACGAGCATGTCGTCTACATGCACGCTTGCCCCAACCAGCATCTGGTGCCGCTGATGGCGCATGTCGTGCCGCGCTTCGGCGCCAACGGTTTTCTGCTCGGCTCGAACTATATCTGGGGCTGGGAGATGAACCGCGTGGCGCGCGACCTGATCGCGGATGCCGGCGGCAAGGTGCTGGGCGAACGCTATCTGCGCATCGGCGAGACCGATGTGTCGCGCCTGATCGCGGAAATCCGGGCGACGCGGCCGAACTTCATCCTCAACAATCTGATCGGTACATCGTCCTACGCTTTCCTCGCTGCCTATCGCGATCTGGGCCGCGAAGATTCCGCCTTCAGCCCGGAAACCTGCCCGGTTATCTCCTGCAACCTCACCGAGGGCGAACTGCCGGCGATCGGCGAAACGGGCAAGGGGCATTTGTCGGTCGGGCCGTATTTCGCACCGCGGCCGGCCGCCTTCGCCTCTTCCTTCGAGGCCTCCGCCTATGCCTCCGTGCAGGTCATGGCCGATGTGCTCTCGCGCGATGCCGATGCCGGCCCTGCGGAATTTTCTAAGGCGTTCGCCGAACGCCGCTTCTCGACCCGGCTTGGGCCGATCGCCATCGACGCCCACTCCCAGCACGCGACGCTGCCGGTGATCATCGGCCGGATCGCCGACGGCTTCTTCGAGGTCGTCAGCCGCGAGGATGAGGTCGCGCCAGATCCGTATCTGTCGCGCTACGACCCGGCCAAGACATTTGGCCGGCCGCGCCTGCGGGTGGTGTCGTGACCAGAACGCCGCGCATTCCCAATCTCGGTGGCGCCAGGGCCTTCATCCTGCATCGCCCGCATCCGACGGTGCAGGCGATCACCAGGCAATTGTCGGCCATCGGCCTGATCGCTCTGGACTGCTGGCCGGAACTGCCACCCGAGGCGCTGGCGGCTGATTTCGTCTTCTTCGATGCCGATCTCGGTTTCGACGAGCAATTTCCGTGGAAGCCGGGCGAAGCGCCGATGCCGCTCGTGGCGTTGATCGGCTCCGAGGCGCCTGGCCGCATCGAATGGGCGCTGTCGCACAAGGCCGACGCTCAGCTCTTGAAGCCGGTCGGCAATGCCGGCGTCTACAGCGCGCTGCTCATCGCACGGCAGAGTTTCGAAGCGCGAAAACACTTAGCCGGCGAAATTGCCTCGCTCCGCCATCGTGTCGCCGAACGCCAGACCATCGTGCGCGCGGTGGCGGCGCTGTCGAAAGGCACGGATGACGAGCGCGCCTATGCGCAGCTGCGCTCGCTGGCCATGAGCTGGCAGATCAGCGTCGAGGATGCCGCGCGCCGGATCGTGGCGATGACGAGTGAGGAAGTAACGGGCGAGGAAGCAACGGGCGAGGGAGGCGGCGATGACCAGTCCCATCGCGCCTGATCTCACCGCGCCAGAGCGCATGCCGGCCAAACCGCGCGCCGGCGTCTGGCGCCGGCTGGTCAGGCGTCGTCTGGCAATGCTCGGCCTGGTCATCGTCGCCATCGTCGTCGCCGGTGCCGTGCTGGCGCCATGGCTGACCGGCTATGATCCCAATGAGCAGATGTTCGACGGCCTTACCATCGAAGGCTCGCCGCTGCCGCCGGATGCCAAATTCTGGCTCGGCACCGACTTGCTCGGCCGCGACCTGTTGACCCGTATCCTCTATGGCGCCCGCACTTCGCTGATCATCGGTATCGTCGCCAATGGCGTGGCGCTGTTCATCGGCACGCTGGTCGGCGTCACCGCAGGCTATTTCCGCGGCTGGATCGGCAGCGCACTGATGCGCTTCACCGATTTGATGATGGCGTTTCCGGCGCTGCTGCTCGCCATCTGCCTGGCGGCGGTGTTCCAGCCGAGCCTGTGGATCGTCGCCATGGTCATCGCGCTGGTCAACTGGGTGCAGACCGCGCGCGTCATCTACACCGAAACCTCTTCGCTCGCCGAGCGCGAATTCATCGACGCCGAACGCACCATCGGGGCCAGTGCACCGCGCATCCTGTTTCGCCACATCTTGCCGCACCTCCTGCCGACCATCATCGTCTGGGGCACGCTCGGTATCTCGACCACGGTGCTGCTCGAGGCGACGCTCTCCTTCCTCGGCATCGGCGTGCAGCCGCCGACGGCGTCGTGGGGCAACATCATCTTCGAGAACCAGACCTATTTTCAGGCCGCACCCTGGCTGGTGTTCTTCCCCGGTGCCGCGATCCTGGCGCTGGCGCTGGCCTTCAACCTGATCGGCGACGCGCTGCGCGACATCCTCGATCCGACGCAAAGGGGCCGGGCATGATCGCCTATCTCGGCCGCCGCCTGATCCAGTCGCTGCTCATCTTGCTCGGCGTCTCGCTGATCACCTTTGCACTGCTTTATCTCCTGCCAGCCGACCCGGTGCGCCAGATCGCCGGCCGCAGCGCCACGCCGCAGACGGTGGAGAACATCCGCCAGCAACTCGGCCTCGACCAGCCCTTTATCATCCAGTACTGGCGCTACCTGACAAAGCTCGTCAGCGGCGATCTCGGCCGCTCCTACATCCAGCGTTCTGAGGTCACCGAGCTGATCGTCTCGCGGCTGCCGGCCAGCCTGCTTTTGATGGTCGGCGCCATCCTGTGCGAATTGCTGATCGGGCTCTCGATGGGTTTGATCGCCGCCGTCAAGCGCGGCACCGCCACGGATCAGACCTTGATGGTCGCCTCCTTCGTAGGCGTCTCGGCGCCGCAATTCGTCGTCGGCCTTTTGCTGCTCTATGTCTTTGCCGTGCGGCTGAGCTGGTTTCCGATCGGCGGCTACGGCACCTGGCGTCATCTCGTGCTGCCCTCGCTGACCATGGGCATTCTCGGCGCCGGCTGGTACGCTCGCATGATGCGCTCGTCGATGATCGACGTGCTGCGCCAGGACTATGTGCGCACCGCCCGCGCCAAGGGCCTGGCGCGCAGCGCCATCATTTTCCGCCATGCTTTGCCCAACGCCATCCTGCCGGTCATCGCCATGATCGGCATCGACATCGGCATCTTCATGGGCGGCATCGTCGTCGTCGAGAGCGTCTTCGGCTGGCCCGGCATCGGTCAGCTCGCCTGGCAAGCCATCCAGCGCGTCGACATTCCGATCATCATGGGCGTCACGCTGGTCTCGGCCTTCGCCATCGTGCTCGGCAATCTGCTCGCCGACATCATCGCGCCCTTCATCGACCCCCGTATCAAACTGAGATGAGCATCAAGCTCAGATGAAACCAAGAAAACAAACAGAGAAAGGGAACACGACATGAAAAAATTTCTCGCCTCCACAGTCGCGGCATCGGCCTTGGCGCTGATGCTCGGCATGACGAGTGCTCGCGCCGAAGACACCATCGATCCCAACGCCAAGCAGGGCGGAGAGATCATCGCCACCTACAAGGACGACGTCACGACGCTCGACCCTGCCATCGGCTATGACTGGCAGAACTGGTCGATGATCAAGAGCCTGTTCGACGGGTTGATGGATTACGAACCGGGCACGACCAAGCTGAAGCCCGACCTTGCCGAAAGCTACGAGATTTCGCCGGACGGCAAGACCTTCACCTTCAAGCTCCGCCATGGCGTGAAATTCCACAATGGCCGTGAGATGACGGCCGACGACGTGAAATATTCACTCGACCGCGTCACCAACCCGAAGACACAGAGCCCGGGCGCCGGGTTCTTCGGCTCGATCAAGGGCTATGACGATGTCGCGGCCGGCAAGGCGGACAGCCTCGCGGGTGTCAGCGTCGTCGACCCCTACACCGTCAAGTTCGAACTGAGCCGGCCCGACGCCACCTTCCTGCATGTCATGGCGATCAACTTCTCGCATGTCGTGCCCAAGGAAGAGGTGGAGAAATACGGCGCTGATTTCGGCAAGCACCCCGTCGGCACCGGCGCCTTCAAGCTCGCCGAATGGACGCTCGGCCAGCGCATCGTCTTCGTGCGCAATCCGGACTATTGGCACAAGGGCCTGCCGCATCTCGACAAGATCACCTTCGAGGTCGGCCAGGAGCCGATCGTGGCGCTGCTGCGCCTGCAGAAGGGCGAGATCGACCTGCCTCTCGACGGCATTCCGCCGGCAAAATTCCAGGAGGTGATGTCCGACCCCGAACAAAAGGCGCGCGTCGTCGAGGGCGGCCAACTGCACACCGGCTATATCACCATGAACACCACCATGGCGCCTTTCGACAATGTGAAGGTGCGCCAGGCCGTCAACATGGCGATCAACAAGGCGCGCATCATCCAGATCATCAACGGCCGTGCCGTGCCTGCCAACCAGCCGCTGCCGCCGTCGATGCCGGCCTACGACAAGGAATACAAGGGCTATACCTATGACGTCGCCAAGGCCAAGGCGCTGCTTGCCGAGGCCGGCCATCCCGATGGCTTCGACACGCAATTGTTCGCCATGAACACCGATCCCAACCCGCGCATTGCCCAGGCGATCCAGCAGGATCTGGCGGCGATCGGCATCAAGGCCAGCATCCAGGCGCTGGCACAGGCCAACGTCATCGCCGCCGGCGGCGACAAGGCCGGCGCACCGATGATCTGGTCCGGCGGCATGGGCTGGATCGCGGATTTCCCCGATCCCTCGAACTTCTACGGTCCGATCCTTGGCTGCGCCGGCGCGGTGCCGGGCGGCTGGAACTGGTCGTGGTATTGCAACAAGGATCTCGATGCCAAGGCCGCCGAAGCCGACTCGATCGTTGATCCGGCGAAGTCCGATGAGCGCTATAAAATGTGGAGCGACATCTACGCCAAGATCATGGCGGACGCGCCCTGGGCGCCGGTCTTCAACGAGCAGCGCTTTACCATGAAATCCGCACGTATGGGCGGTGCCGACAATCTCTATGTCGACCCGGTCCACGTCCCGATCAACTATGACAATGTGTACGTAAAAGATGTGCAATAACTGCGATTACACCATCCACGGGCACCATCATCATTTCGGCTGGGACAATTCGTTTGTCCCGGCCGAGCGGGTGGCGCCCGGCTCAACCATCGAGTTCCAGTGCCTTGATGCCGCCGGCGGCCAGYTGAATGCCGACAGCACGGTYGCCGACGTCGCCAGGCTTGATTTCGCCAGGGTCAATCCGGTGACCGGGCCGATCTTCGTCGAGGGCGCCGAGCCCGGTGACGCGCTGAAGGTGACGATCGAGATGTTCAAACCGTCCGGCTTCGGCTGGACGGCAAACATTCCGGGTTTTGGGCTGCTCGCCGACGACTTCAAGGAGCCGGCGCTCAACATCTGGAAATATGACGCCGCCTCGCTGGAGCCGGCGCTGTTCGGCAAAAACGCGCGCGTACCGCTAAAACCCTTTGCCGGCACCATCGGCAACGCACTGGCTGAAAAGGGTCATCACTCGGTGGTGCCGCCGAGGCGCGTTGGCGGCAATCTCGACATCCGCGATCTCGCCGCCGGCACGACGCTCTATTTGCCGGTGGAAGTGGCCGGAGCGCTGTTTTCGGTTGGCGACACACACGCCGCGCAAGGCGACGGCGAGGTCTGCGGCACGGCGATCGAAAGCCCGATGGATGTCGTGCTCAAGCTTGACCTGGTCAAGGACGCCAGGCTGAAGACGCCGCGCTTTACCACCTCGGGTCCAGTGACACGCCACCTTGACGCCAAGGGCTATGAGGTGACGACCGGCATCGGCCCGGACCTGATGACCGGTGCCAAGGAGGCCGTCGCTCAGATGGTCGACCTGCTCGCCGGTCGCTACAAGATCGATCCGGTCGAGGCTTATATGTTGGCCTCGGTGTGCGGCGATCTTCGCATATCGGAAATCGTCGACATGCCGAACTGGGTGGTGTCGTTCTACTTCCCGCGCTGCGTGTTTGAATGACGCTAAGTCGGCGCCGCACCTCCCTCTGCCCTGCCGGGCATCTCCCCCTCAAGGGGGGAGATTGCCAGTTTCGTCGTCCCATCTTTCTTCAATCGGTGGCGATTTGCGAAACCCTGTGTGCAGTCCGATCTCCCCCCTTGAGGGGGAGATGGCCGGCAGGCCAGAGGGGGGTGTACCGCAACAAACTTCTCAGAACCCTGCTCTTGCGATGACCTCGATCCTCAAACCCGTCCTCGACATCGCCAACCTCTCCGTCAGCGTGCGCGGCGAGGACGGCGAGCGCGAGGTCGTCTCCAACCTGTCGCTGACGCTCGCGCGGGGCGAAACGCTCTGCATTGCCGGCGAATCCGGTTCCGGCAAATCGATGACCGCGCTGGCGATCATGCAGCTTCTGCCGCAGCCTGCCGCCCGCATATCATCGGGAAAAATCCGCCTTGGCGACACCGATCTGGCAACCCTTGACGAGCGCCAGATGCGCCGCATTCGTGGCGACCGTATCGCCATGATCTTCCAGGAGCCGATGACCTCGCTCAACCCTGTGCTGTCGATCGGCCGACAGCTCACCGAATCGATCGAGGCGCATACCAGCCTGTCTCCGGGTGAAGCCCGCGAGCGCGCCATAGAGGCGCTGAAGGCGGTACGCATTTCGGAAGCCGAAAGCCGGCTAAGGCAGTTTCCGCACGAATTGTCCGGCGGCATGCGCCAGCGGGTGATGATCGCCATGGCGCTGGCGCTTGAACCCGACGTGCTGATCGCCGACGAGCCGACGACGGCGCTCGACGTCACCGTGCAGGGCGAGGTGCTGGAGCTCTTGCGTGATCTGCAGCGCCAKCATGGCACCAGCGTCATCCTCATCACGCACGACATGGGCGTGGTCGCCGAAATGGCCGATCGCGTCATCATCATGCGGCACGGCCGCATGGTCGAGGAGGGCAAGACGTCAGACATCTTCGCCCGGCCGCAGGCTGACTATACGCGCGAGCTGCTTGCTGCCGTGCCGCGCATCGGCAGTGGTGTCGGCCGCCAGCCATCCAGGGAGGTCGAGGCGGCAAGGCCGACCAATGTCGCTGACGTCAAAGATCTGCATGTCCGCTTCGATTTGCATGGTGGGTTCTTCGGCCGGGTCACCCGCCGCGTTCACGCGGTCGAAGGCGTCAGCTTCTCCATCGCACCCAACGAGACGCTGGCGCTGGTTGGCGAATCCGGCTGCGGCAAGTCGACAACCGCCAAGGCGCTGGCCGGGCTGGTGCCATACAGCGGCGACCTCGTCATTGGCGGGCGCAATCTCTTTGGCCTCGGCCGCGACGAACGCAAGGCCGTGCGCCGCGAGGTGCAGATGATTTTCCAGGACCCCTTCGCCTCGCTCGACCCGCGTATGCGCGTCGGCGACCTCGTCGCAGAGCCGCTGGTCATCCACGGCATCGCCTCGAAGGACGAGCGCCGCGATCGCGTGGCCGCACTGTTCGAGCGGGTCGGCCTTTCGGCCGATCAGATGGAGCTTTATCCGCACGAATTCTCCGGCGGTCAGCGCCAACGTGTTTGCATCGCGCGCGCACTCGCCWTGCGGCCCAAGCTGATCATCGCTGACGAAAGCGTGTCGGCGCTCGACGTCTCGGTGCAGGCGCGCGTGCTTGAYCTGTTGAAGGAAYTGCAGCGCGAATTCGGCGTCGCCTATCTCTTCATCTCGCATGACATGGCGGTGGTCGAGAACATYTCCGACCGCGTCGCCGTCATGTATCTCGGCCAGATCGTYGAGATGGGCACGCGCGACCAGGTGTTTTCCAACCCGCGCCATCCCTACACCAGGCGGCTGATCGAGGCCGTGCCGGTGCCCGACCCGGCACGGCGCAGAAGCCGCTTTGCCCGCCTCGACCAGGAAATCCCGAGCGCCACCCGCAGGATCGGCGAGGCGCCGCTGAAACTGGCCTTGCAGGATGTCGGCAACGGCCACCTCGTCGCCGCCGGCAATTAAAACGCAGCCAACTCACGCCACCGGGGAACTGCTCTCCGATGATCTCGCTGGAAACTCGCCCAATGCCTTTAGCGAATACAAGCTTTCCATCTCTTCCGCCGGGCGCCCGGGGAACTGCCGGTTCCAGAGCTGTACGACATATTCGGCCATTTTCAGCTTGATGGCCAAATCCGTCCCATATGTGCGCAACACATGGTGATGTATCACCTGCCGTGTGCGCAGAAGGGCCTCTGAATGGGAAGCCATGATGACGCTGGTTACGCTGTCCCCGTGCCGACGGTGATGGTTGAGCAATGCGGACTCGTAGGCGACGGAGCCGTTACGGATTGCCTCGAGGATAAAGTACCAATCGCCGCTCGTAGGAAGTGACAGGAGGTTCTCGGYGAAATCTGTCGTGATCTCAAACTTCCGAAAAACCGCCGCACTGATGTTGAAGACCGTATTCTTGACACCCAGCCCATCATTGACTTCGTGTTCCGCCGAAACCTGGTAGCTGCGTTTCCATTTGAAATTGGACAGATCGGTGAGGTACGGGCTGGACGGATAGTCGCCGACGATCTCGCTTCGATCGTTGATGATCTTCGATGCGCAATAAGCAAACTTCACGCTTGGATCGCGGAACAAGGGCACGAGGGTTTCGAGGAAACTCGGGTCGGATACGTCGTCGGCTTCGGCGATCCAGATCAAATCGGCCCTTGCGAGCTCTATGCCCTTGAACCACTGAGGATAGGGCGACCCGGAATTGCTTTCATTGACGATGACACGTGTGCCATGGACTCCGGCATAGTAATCCAGAATCGATTGGCTATCGTCAGTCGATGCATCATCCAGGATGATGAGCTCGAAATCCTGGAAAGACTGCCCCAGAATACTTTCCATGCGCTCGTGCAAATAGCGGGCGTAATTGTAGTTAGGCACGATGATCGAGACCGCGGGCGGCTTGCCTGCGACCTTCCGCATGGTCGACAGCAGGCGCGGGAAGACCCGATCGGTGGAAAAATGCCGCCTTGCCTTGGCGCCCGCCTGTTTGCCGAGCTTCGTCCGCAACGGCTGGTCCCGGATCAGTTTCAGCGTCGCATCGGCCATCGCGGCGGGATCAGCCCAGTCGACGATGATGCCGGCATCGTCCTCGACGAAATCCGGTGCCCCACCGCTGCCTGCGAAGCAGATCACCGGCAACTCGGCGAATGCCGCCTCCAGCATGACACGGCCGAACGGCTCTTCGCGGGATGTCAGAAGAAACAGATCGGCAGCCAGCAGATGGCCGCGCACATCCTCGACATCGCCCAGAAACGTGACCTTTTCGTCCAATCCCTCCGCCTGCAATCTGTCGAGTTGCTGCGACCACGTACCGAGAGCCTCATCCCGTTCCCGCTCAGGTAACGAACCGAGCCAGTAGAAATGATAGTCTTCAACCCCGCGAGCACGAAGAATGCGGGCCACGTCGATAAAGAGGTCGGCGCCTTTGCGGAATGGCATTCCGAGGCCGGATCCCAGCACGATCGTCTCGTCCATCGGCCAGCCGGCGCGTTGGCGACTTTCAAGGCGCTGGATTTCCGTACGACTGTGACCGGCGTCGGTTTGCGGGACCGCACTTGGAATGACGTCTATGGCGTTCGTTTCGACGTTGTACTCGGCTGCCAGATAATCCCGGACGCTTGGGGAACACGCGATGAATCTCCGCGTGTGGGAAACGACATCCCTCATGTCGTCCTTGGCGTATCGGGCGATGCTCGTTGCCAATTCCCTGGCATGCGTCAGGATGGGAATGCCCAGTTCGCCAAGCAGCGCGTGCACACGGCCGGTGGCCAGACTGTTGCAATAGATGAGGTCCGGTCTGCCACCGTACCAGGCGGTGATGCGGGCCAGCCTCGTGGCGGTCGGCGAAACCAGATCGTCCAGAGCGACGGTATCGACGATGCGTCGAAACTGTTCCAGCCGTTCACCGCCTGCCAGGCACAGCACCTTGATCTCCAGGTCCGTGTGCGATTGGAGCCATCGGACGATATCGAGCAACGACGCCTGTGCTCCACCGAGAGCCGCATCGTGCGAAACAAACAAAACACGCCAGGATAAACCTGTGGGCAATTTGCCGGCCGCTGGAGCCGACACCACGTCCCGCGTCTCCTGCAGATAGGCATAGCCGTAGCGGGCATCAGGCTCGAGATAGGCGCCCTCCGCCCACTCGTTCCAGGCATTGACGAAGATCAGGCGGCTGTCGAAATCGGCAAAACGATCGCATGTATCGTCGACCGCGTTGGCGAGCCATTCTCCGTAGCGGGAGGGCGACGCGTTAACCAGAATGCTGGCGGCCTCCATTCTCCTTGCCGTGTTATCCCAGGAAGGGCAAAGTCCGCGAAACAGCGTGTAGGGGGCCTCTGGGTAGGCGCGACTGCGATCGGCAAGCTCCGCCCAGTCATAGATCCTTCCCGTGAAGCCGCTCTTGAGATTTGGGATGGAGGCGCTGACCTCGGGAAATGTTCCGAGATTTGGCGGAAACTCGACAGCCGCGTCGAACCCAAATTCGGCGGGATCGACCGTGGCGAATGACTGCGGATAGGCAAGAAAAATCTCGCCGATGCCGGCGTCCCGGCAATAGGTTCTCCAGCGCTGTGCCGTTTCCGCTGCTGACGGAAACAATCCGGGCCGGTAGACCATAAGCAGCGGCTTGCCGCCGACACGGATGTAGCGCCGGTCACGGAAATAGCCGGATGCGTATTCGATGAAAGCCAGGTCGTCCTCGGGTGAATGCGATTGTGGGATCAAGACTTCCTGGTCGCGCCCATCCCAACGGCGGCTCCAGGGCTCGTTTGCCCAGTTGATGCAGAAGCCCATCTCATGGGCTTCGTTTTCGACGAATTGGGCGATCGGCATCTCGAGGACGCGCTTGCCGTTGAACCAGTAGAAGTGAAAGCAGAATCCCGAAATGCCATATTGCATGGCGATCTCGATCTGTTCCTTCTGGATGTCCTTCACCCGCAAATCATAGAAGCCGAGGTCCGCCGGCAGTCGAGGCTGATAGTGACCGTCGAACTGCGGCACCGCGCGTGTCACATTCGTCCATTCCGTGAAGCCCTTTTCCCAAAAAGCATCATTTTCAGGAATTGGGTGGAACTGCGGTAGGTAGAAGGCAAGGACGCGCGCGCGCAAGGCGGCGGGTCGCCTCTCGCTGGATCGCGGCATATAGGTGGCGGGCCTTTGGATGCCGCGGCTGGCGGCCATGGCCCAATGTGCTGCCGGACCACGCCGGGTTTCGCGCTGTTCACTCCTGCCGAAACGGATGTAGTGATCCAGCGGGTTCATCGCCGCCAGTGCGACGTCGGGATACCTGGCCAGATAGTACTCGGTGTCGAAACCCGGATTCGGGTTTCGGAACTCGACGGCACCATGATCGATATAGTGCAGGATCGGGTCGATCCCTTTGACGGCCACATCGGGATTTTGAGCCAGATACCATGGCCCATCGAACTGTCCGCTGGCGCGAATTCGTTGCCGGATCCGAAACCTCTTCCACCCCCTCCTGCTGGTGATCGATTTTATGAAGATCATGAGGTCTGATCTAGTCAACCGAGTCCGCCTCGCAACGATCAGGCTTCATCTTCATCATCCCAGCCAATTCCGGCGATGTTTGTGCAGATCATTGCGAGAACCCGCTCAAGGGCATGCTGCAACGTGCCATCCAACTGGCCTGTCTCACCGGGAAATGACGCAAGGGTCAGATCGAGGCGCTTGAGCGGCTCCAGCGCGCTGCGCCGAACCCAGAACATCGTTCCGGCAAAGAAATCGAGAGAAGAGTCGGGGTCCATGCCAAGCTTCTCCAGCAGGGCCAGGATCATTTCCCTGTTCCTGCCCCACGCCGCTTCACGGACCTTCCATTCATTGGGCAACCGAAAGCGGCGGGACCCTATCATCCCAGTATCCTGCGAATGCTCGAACGCCGCGACGACGCGGTCAACCACGTCGCGGGACCCGATCAGGTCGAAGGCGCTTGCCTGGCGCCAGATCTCGCCGAGCATCATGCGCGGTCCGCTCAGCCCGGATTTCTTGCCATGCAGCTTGCATATGAGATCGAAACCGTCGAGCTTTCCTTCGTGCAGCAATTGAAGGAAGGGACCGACGTCGCGGCCCCGGTTGTCGTAGACGACGATCTCGGCATCCCGAAATTTCGCCTGAACGCGTTGCGCCAGCACCGCGTCGGGCCTGGTCAGCGTGAGGATGAGATGGAGCGGACGATCGATCGCTTCCAGCAGGGTCTCGAATTCGGGCCAGAGATCGGGGTAGTGCAAGTGGAGCGCAACAGCGATCTTCGGTTCGGCAACGGACAGGCGTTCCGAGCGCCGGACTGGTGGGCCATCGAAGTGTCGCGACAGGGTTTTCTGCAGATTGTCGCTCGCCACGCCGAAGCCCCAACTGTAGAGGCTGCCAAGGGCAGCGGTCAAATCGCGGCCTTCGGCCCCTGCGATATGAAGCAGAGGCCGCAAGGCAATGCCTTGGCCCAGCCGCAGCTCAAATCGTTTCTGGCGGCGGCGGCGCAGCACTTCGCCAAGATCCCTGATCCTCAGAGGGCGGATGTTTGCGGCAACGATGTCGCTTCTATCGAATTGCAACACCAGGCCGCCTTCGCTGCTTCTGAGCAAATAGGACGTCCGCTTGGTAACCGGCACATAGACGATTCTGTCGGCATGTCCTGGGCGGCGAACATTGAGCCGGAGAAACGGCATCCGCCTGTCTGTCGGCGAAAGCTCGACGATGTAGCGTCCCGACGCGTGGATGTGGATTTCGCTCACGTCACTGCTTCTTCGGTCGACGCCCCATGCCTCTTCCTTTCGCGGCTCGCGGGGCAGGACATCAGGCAAGGCAACTCTGGTGCCGGCAGCGTCAGGCGACATAGCCGCTGTTCCGATTCGCGTGCGATCGGTCAAGGATGCTGTCAAATATACCTATCAGTCGGCCCAAGGAATTGATCAGTCTGTTTCGATTAAGCGTCAGGCAATAGAAGCCTATTTTCGTTGAATAGCGCAGTATGTCCACGAATGGGCTATAGGCGATGCCGTATTTTTTGCGCAAGTGGATTTCCGAGCGCATCTTCGACCGATACCGGAAGATCCGTGCCCGGGTTGATTGCGCAACCGAGGTGCCAACGTCGTGGACGGCATGCGCGCTGCTGACCAGGATCATGGGCTCGTCACGCTGCAGCAGGCGATGCGAGAGGTCGTCATCCTCGAAATACAGAAAGATATCCTCATCAAACCCGCCCGTATCGAGGAAGAGCCTTCGTTTGATCATGAACACGCCGCCATTGACGAAGCGGACGCAACAATCCCCCCAGACCTGCCGGATACGTGTGGGCAGCGACACGCCGGAAAGGCGATCGATCTCGCTCTGCTCGCGAAACCACAGCCGCCCATCCACCGTGTTTGTGCGCGGCACGAAGACGCCGCAATTCGGGTAGCGTTCAGCCGCCTGCACAAGCGCATCGACGGCGTCCGTCCCAAGACGCACGTCGGGGTTGATGAACAGCAAATACTCCCCCGATGCCGCCGCCGCGCCGATGTTGCAGGCATGCCCGAAGCCGAGGTTTGCAGCATTATCAATACGATGAACGGCGAGGCCGGATAGCGCGGCGGAAAGATCGTCGGTACTTGCATTGTCGACGCATATGATCTCCAGCCCTGAAGGCAGGCGAGCGAGCGCGCCACGCACGGTATGCGCGCTGTTATGCGTCACGGTGATAGCAGTTATCGACCTATTCATTACCAAAGCCATCCTGATATCTCAGTTGGCTTCCCCGTGGAAGGCTAGCGATCCATGCGCAATCTAAGCGCTGCCACTCCGGTGGTCGAGTCAATACTCCTGACTAAGATAGGGGGTAATGGGCGCGCCGATCCGCCACGCCGTCGGTCACGGTCGTGCTGCTTCCCGGGCTTCCGGCCGGCGCGACCTAGCCAATCGGCTCGGCTGGCCACCTGTCGGCGGTAAACTCCCGGCGAGGAAGGGCTGCTTCGAACATGAAATCCGCAACGGCCCCTTGCCGTTCAAGCTCATCTTGCTCATGTTCAATACCGTTTGCTGATGATCGTTGGGGGACGGTCGCATTCACAATGGGAGGAAGTTGAACCATGAAAGCATGCTATTTCGTTTCCGCCGCGCTTCTCGCCGCAGCTGCAGTCCCCGCCTCGGCCGCCGAAATTTCCGATGGGAAAGTCAAGATCGGCATCCTCAATGACCAATCCGGCGTCTATGCCGATTTCGGCGGCAAATGGTCGGTCGAGGCGGCCAAGATGGCGGTCGAGGATTTCGGTGGCAAGGTGCAGGGCGCGCCGATCGAAATCATCAGCGCCGACCACCAGAACAAGCCTGATATCGCCTCCAACATCGCCCGGCAGTGGTACGACACCGAACAGGTC
>NZ_JBFUGJ010000120.1:0-16406 GCF_056402975.1 Mesorhizobium sp. P3_A9
GAAATGGTGGGTTCTTCACATGAAAAAGCCGGGCGCGAGGCCCGGCTTTCCGTTTGTGCACTGCAACTTTAGCAAATATTAATGCATGGCCCCGAAAACCGACGTCGGTTTTCGGAAAGGACCATGCATAAGTCCCAAGTGTTAGAGCGTCCTTTGCGCGTCCAATTGGACGCGCGGCGCTCTAATGCGCAAGCGGCTTTCCAGCGTCGTCGGCACTGTCGGTCGAGGCCGGCGGATTGACCGGTTCGACCCATTCGATCGGCTCCGGCATACGCACCAGAGCGTGGCGCAACACCTCACCGACGCGTGAGACCGGAATGATTTCCATGCCGTTCTTCACATTGTCTGGAATCTCCGCCAGATCCTTGGCGTTGTCTTCCGGGATCAGCACCTTCTTGATGCCACCGCGCAGTGCGGCAAGCAGCTTCTCCTTCAGGCCACCGATCGGCAAGATGCGGCCGCGAAGCGTTATCTCGCCAGTCATCGCCACATCGGCCCGGACCGGAATACCGGTCATTACCGATACAATGGCAGTCGCCATGGCAGCACCCGCGGACGGGCCATCCTTTGGCGTGGCGCCCTCCGGCAAGTGGACGTGGATGTCGCGCTTGTCGAACAGCGGCGGCTCGATGCCGAAATCGATGGCGCGCGAGCGGACATAGGAGGCCGCCGCCGAGATCGATTCCTTCATCACGTCGCGCAGATTGCCGGTCACCGTCATGCGGCCTTTGCCGGGCATCATGACGCCTTCGACCGTCAGCAGCTCGCCGCCGACTTCCGTCCAGGCAAGACCGGTAACGACACCGACCTGATCGTCAGCCTCGACCTGGCCGAAGCGGAAGCGCTGGACACCGAGGTAGTCAGCGAGGTTCGCCGCCGTGATGCTCACCGTCTTCTTCTTCGTCTTCAGGATCTCGGTCACCGCCTTGCGCCCAAGCTTCATCAGCTCGCGCTCCAGGCTCCGGACGCCCGCTTCACGGGTGTAGGTCTGGATGATGGCGCGGATCGCATCCTCGCCGACGGAGAATTCCTTCGGCTGCAGCGCGTGATCGCGGATCACCTTCGGCATCAGGTGCCGCTTGGCGATTTCGATCTTCTCGTCCTCGGTGTAGCCGGCGATACGGATGATCTCCATGCGGTCCATCAAGGGCGCAGGGATGTTCAGCGTGTTCGCCGTCGTCACGAACATCACGCTCGACAGGTCGTATTCGACCTCGAGGTAATGGTCCATGAACGTCGAGTTCTGCTCGGGATCGAGCACCTCGAGCAGCGCCGACGACGGATCGCCACGGAAGTCCTGGCCCATCTTGTCGATCTCGTCGAGCAGGAAGAGCGGATTGGACTTCTTCGCCTTCTTCATCGACTGGATGACCTTGCCGGGCATCGAGCCGATATAGGTGCGCCGATGGCCACGGATCTCGGCTTCGTCACGCACGCCGCCGAGCGCCATGCGGATGAATTCGCGACCGGTCGCCTTGGCGATCGATTTGCCGAGCGAGGTCTTGCCGACGCCGGGAGGGCCGACGAGGCACAGGATCGGCCCCTTCAGCTTCTTCTGACGGCTCTGCACGGCCAGATACTCGACGATGCGGTCCTTGACCTTGTCGAGACCGAAGTGATCGGTGTCGAGCACGTTCTGGGCATAGGCCAGGTCCTGCTTGACCTTGGAGTTCTTGCCCCACGGGATCGACAGCAGCCAATCGAGATAGTTGCGCACGACGGTCGATTCCGCCGACATCGGCGACATCGTCCGCAGCTTCTTCAACTCGGCTTCCGCCTTTTCGCGGGCCTCCTTGGAGAGCTTGGTCTTCTTGATGCGCGCCTCGATCTCAGCGGCCTCGTCGCGGCCGTCCTCGCCTTCGCCGAGCTCCTTCTGGATCGCCTTCATCTGCTCGTTGAGGTAGTATTCGCGCTGCGTCTTCTCCATCTGGCGCTTGACGCGCGAGCGGATGCGCTTCTCCACCTGCAGGACGGAGATTTCGGCTTCCATGAAGCCCATCGCCTTTTCCAGCCGCTCCTTGACCGAGAGCGTGGCCAGCATTTCCTGCTTTTCAGGGATCTTGATGGCGAGATGCGAGGCAACCGTATCGGCGAGCTTGGAATAGTCGTCGATCTGGCTGGCAGCACCCACCACTTCAGGCGAGATCTTCTTGTTCAGCTTGACGTAGTTTTCGAAGTCGGTGACGACCGAACGGGCGAGCGCCTCGACCTCGACCTCTTCTTCTTCCGGCTCGACCAGCGCCGTGGCGCGGGCTTCGTGGAAATCGGGACGGTCGGTGAACGATACGATCTTCGCACGCGAAGCGCCCTCGACCAGAACCTTGACGGTGCCGTCGGGCAGCTTCAGCAATTGCAGCACATTGGCGAGCGTGCCGATGTCGAAGATCGCATCGGGCTCGGGATCGTCATCGGCGGCATTCATCTGGGTGGCAAGCAGGATCTGCTTTTCCTGACCCATCACCTCTTCCAGCGCCTTGATCGACTTTTCACGCCCGACAAAGAGCGGAACGATCATGTGCGGAAACACCACGATGTCGCGCAGTGGGAGGACTGCGAAGACGCCGTCGCTGGGAGCCTTGGATATTTTGGCCATTGTCCAACCTTTCATGTCGCGGCCACCATCAGGCCAACCGCGAATCTCATATTAACGACCGAGGATCGTTCCGCCTACCACCGTTTGTGACGGGAGTTTTACAGCACAGAATTCGGCACCTCGGCCTTCCAGTGTTAGGTGGATGCACATAGGGCAAAGATCAAGAGTTAACATCGCCGGCAAATCCACTCCATCGCTGACGTCGTGTGCCCTTCACAGCAAAACGGCGCCGCAACGGCGCCGTTCCACAAAAATATGGGGTCAGTTGCCATATCAGGCGCTGACATTGCCCTTCTTTTCCTTCTGTTCGGAGTAGATGTAGAGCGGCCGGGCGCTGCCGGTCACCACTTCCTCCGAAATCACCACTTCGCGCACGCCTTCGAGCGCGGGCAGTTCGAACATGGTGTCGAGCAGGATCGCTTCCATGATCGAGCGCAGGCCGCGGGCGCCGGTCTTGCGCTCGATGGCGCGCTTGGCGATCGCCGACAGCGCATTCTCGTGGAAGGTCAGGTCGACATTTTCCATCTCGAACAGCCGCTGATACTGCTTGACCAGCGCGTTCTTCGGCTCGGTCAGGATCTGGATGAGCGCCGGCTCGTCAAGGTCTTCCAGCGTCGCCAGAACCGGCAGACGGCCGACGAACTCCGGAATGAGGCCGAACTTCAACAGATCCTCGGGCTCGACCAGGCGGAACACGTCACCAGTGCGACGATCCTCCGGCGAAGCGACGATGGCGCCGAAGCCGATCGAGGTCTTTCTGCCGCGATCCGAGATGATCTTGTCCAGGCCGGCAAAGGCGCCGCCGCAGATGAACAGGATGTTGGCGGTGTCGACCTGCAGGAATTCCTGCTGAGGATGCTTCCTGCCGCCCTGCGGCGGCACGGAGGCGACCGTGCCTTCCATGATCTTCAGCAGTGCCTGCTGTACGCCCTCGCCCGACACGTCGCGGGTGATCGAGGGATTGTCGGACTTGCGCGAAATCTTGTCGATCTCGTCGATGTAAACGATGCCGCGCTGGGCGCGTTCGACATTGTAGTCGGCCGACTGCAGCAGCTTCAGGATGATGTTCTCGACGTCCTCGCCGACATAACCGGCTTCGGTCAGCGTCGTGGCGTCAGCCATGGTGAAGGGCACGTCGATGATGCGGGCCAGCGTCTGCGCGAGCAGCGTCTTGCCGCAACCGGTCGGGCCGATCAGCAGGATGTTCGACTTCGCCAGCTCGACATCGTTGTTCTTGCCGGCATGCGCGAGGCGCTTGTAGTGGTTGTGGACGGCCACCGACAGCACGCGCTTGGCGTAGGGCTGGCCGATGACGTAGTCGTCGAGAACCTTGAGGATCTCCTGCGGTGTCGGCACGCCCTCGCGCGACTTCACCATCGAGGTTTTGTTCTCCTCGCGGATGATGTCCATGCAGAGCTCGACGCATTCGTCGCAGATGAAGACCGTCGGACCGGCGATCAGCTTGCGCACCTCATGCTGGCTTTTGCCGCAAAACGAGCAATAAAGCGTGTTCTTCGAGTCACCGCCGTTGTTGCCGACCTTGCTCATTTTCCTGTCCTTTCATGGCCGCCCGCCGATGGTCTGGCTGAAAGGGCGCATATTCTATCTATCGCGGGAATCCGCCGCCGCCAGTGTCCCGGCTCCCGCAACGTATTCCGTACGAAACACAAATCAGAAAACGTGGCAATGATTCGCAGCAACCCTACACAAAGCTAAGCCGTCGAAAATCAACATAGCCTTAACGTAGGCAATCCCGACCGTCGAGGGAACAGCCAATTGTGGCCGAAATGCCGCAAGAGACGCCAAAAGCGCGTGATGGTGCCATCCAACTGCCACCCAGCCCTTATGCCACGGCGGCTTCAGGCGGCTCGCGCGACGAAATGACCTTGTCGATGAGGCCGAAATCCTTGGCTTCGTCGGCGGTCATGAAATGGTCGCGGTCGAGCGTGCGTTCAATCTCCTCGTAGGTCTTGCCGGTGTGCTTGACGTAGACCTCGTTGAGACGGCGCTTCAGCTTGACGATGTCCATGGCGTGGCGCTCGATGTCGGAAGCCTGGCCCTGGAAGCCGCCCGATGGCTGGTGAACCATGATGCGGGCGTTCGGTGTGGCGAAGCGCATGTCCTTGTGGCCGGCGGTCAGGAGCAGCGAACCCATCGAGGCGGCCTGGCCGATGCAGAGCGTCGACACGGCCGGCTTGATGAACTGCATGGTGTCATAGATCGCCATGCCCGAAGTGACGACGCCGCCCGGCGAATTGATGTAGAGGTTGATTTCCTTCTTCGGGTTCTCGGCTTCGAGGAACAAAAGCTGCGCGCAGACCAGCGTCGCCATGCCGTCCTCGACCGGACCGGTGATGAAAATGATGCGCTCCTTGAGGAGGCGCGAGAAAATGTCGTAGGCCCGCTCGCCGCGATTGGTCTGTTCGACCACCATCGGAACGAGGTTCATGTAGGTTTCGACGGGGTTCTTCATCAGATGTCTCTTATCTCGCGGTGGGATTCCGGCGCCGGAATACCGGCAGATCGGGCAGAATCGGGACTGGATCGTTATTCCGTAGATAGGATGCCGGCTCATCCTTGTGCAAGGCCGACCCGTCCTAGCCATCTGGGTAAGTCGAATCAAGCTTTACGGCCAAGGATTCGCATCGCCGGACGCCTGCGCCGGCCTGGGGCAGACGGTACCGGCCCGCAGCGTAGCAGTTTCTTAACCGCGTCACTTAACGAAATGCGCCGAAACCGCTTTTCTCCGGGACCGCCTCCCCTACAATTCAACGTTGAACTTATGCCTGCAGTTCAAACAGGGGGAGTGTCATGTTCAGGAGAAGCGCATCCTTCGCATTTGCCGGGCTGGCCATGCTCGGCACAACTTCGCAGACGGCGGCCGGCGGCCGCGCCGTCGAATGCTACGAACCGGTCCGCACGCCGGCCGTTTACGACACGGTCTATGAAGACGTGATGGTCAGCCCACCCGGCCAGCAGGTCGACTACACCCCACCCATCTACGGTACGCGGGAACGCGTGGTGATGACCGTCCCGGCGCAGGTGAGCTACGAGGTCGTGCCCGCCATCACCCGCACCGTCTATCACACGGTGCAAGTCGACGACGGCGGCTATTCCTGGGAATGGCGCGTCATCCATGGCCGCAAGGTGCTGTGCAAGACCTGGCACAAGGCACGCTACGAACGCGTCGCCGAGACGGTGGTGATCCAGCCGGAGCGCACGCGGCGTGTCGTTACTCCGGCACAGTACGACAAGATTGCCGAGGAGGTGCTGATACAGCCGGAACAAAGGCGCATTATCGATGTGCCTGCCTCCTACCAGACCGTCGCGCGGCGCGTGGTGGTCAGGGAAGGGTCATCCGGTTGGCGGCGCGTGCATATTCCCAGGCATTGCCAGGATTAGGTCAGACCACCTCCGCCCGCAGCCAACGCTTCAGGCCAGCGACATCACCATCGCCGACCGCCGCTGCAACGCGCCTGCCTATCGCCGCGCCGAATTTGTAGCCGTGGCCGGAGCAGGCCGATACAACGAGGCATTTTCCGCGCTCATAGGCGAAGAATTTCTCGTCATCCGTGAAGGTGTAGGCGCAGGTGACGACCTCGGTCACCGCGTATTCCTCGATCCGGGCGATCGGTGGCGAAAACAGGTTGCGGATCGCCTTGCCCTCGCCCGCCACCGGGTCACGGTTCCAGTCGGCGTCGCTGGTCGGCACTTTGTGCAGGCCCGAGCCGAATTTCATGCCGGCGCCGCCGGAGATCGGGATCGCGTAGCCGTCAACCGCGCCGCCGATATCGAGGACGACCGGCGCGACCTCCCAGGCCGCCTTCAAGTCGGCTGGCGGTTCGACATAGGCAAGGGCTGTCCGATAGGTCTTCAACTCGCCGTCCAGCTCCGGAAACAGTTTCAGCACCCAGGCACCGGCGGCGACGACGATGCGGTCGGCCTGCATGGTCTCGCCGCTTTCCAGCACGATATGGCCCGCCTCGGCATCGATCTTCGTCACCTGGCTCCGTTCGTAGACATTGGCGCCGTTGGCGCGCAGCCAAGCGGCAAGCCCGGACGCGATCTTGCGGCAGTGGAGCGCGCCGCCTTCCGGCGAATAGTAGGCATAGCGGAACGAGCCCGGCTCAAGGAAAGGCCAGCGCTTGACCGCGGCGTCGGGCTCGAACAGTTCGAAAGGAAAATTCCCCGCTTCCAGGCCCTCGCGGTACTCTTCTGCCTCGTCGCCCGGCTCACGCGAAATGCAGACAAAACCGCGCGCATCGAGATGGCTTTCGCCGAGATCGGCCCACATCTCGTCCCAGGCCTGATAGGCCTCGGTGATCAGCCGGCCATAGCCGCTTCCGGCGCGGTAGGCGCGGCGGATGACGCGATGATGGTCGCCCGACGCCGCCAGTGGATTGGGAATAGGCCCCTGTTCGACGATCGAGACGCTGTGGCCGGCCTTGACCAGCGACCATGCCGTCGAGAGACCGGCAATACCCGCGCCGACAACGATCACATTCATCCGCTCAGACCTTCCGCAGCCGCACTGGCTGGCTCAACTCATGGGGTATTGCGCGCCAACATACGGTCTGGAAACGGGCTGGCAAGCCGCGCTATGGGTCTGGCATGACCAAATTGACGCTGCCCTATCTGGCCTTTGATCCAGCCACCCGCCGGCTGCGGCTCGCCCCGCACGAGCCGGCTTTCTTCCTGAACCCGTACGAGGCCTATGGCTTCCTGCATGGCGTAGCGAATGCCTTCTTCTGGGAGGAATTCGGCTTCTGGTGCTTTGGCGGCTTCGACGATGTTAACCGGCTGCTGCGCGACCGCCGCTTCGGTCGCCAAAATCCGGCCGGCATTCCCGACAGTCGCGGCAACGGCGAGGACCGCAGCCATCTCAAGGCGTTCGACGGCATAGAAGCGAACTCCATGCTGGAGCTGGAACCACCGGTGCACACGCGGCTGAGAACGCTGGTCAACCGGGCCTTCGTCTCGCGCCAGGTCGGTCCCATCAAATGGTCGCCATGTACATTCATGGCCGCACGCGCGAAACCGAAGAGACGGCCAATCGCGCCGCAAGCCAATTTGCCGATTTCCTGCGCGGTTACGTCACCGAGCGCCGCAAGAATCCCGGCGACGACCTGCTGTCGCTGCTGATTTCGGCGCAGGAGGACGGCCAAAAGCTGTCCGAGGATGAAATGGTGTCCTCGGCGATCCTGCTGCTCAATGCCGGCCACGAGGCGACCGTGCACCAGACCGGCAATGCGGTGCGTTCTATCCTGGCACAAGGCGGCGATCCGCGACGCTTCTTCACCTCGGCGGAAGCGGCTGCTGCCACCGTCGAGGAATGCCTGCGCTTCGACGCGCCGCTGCACATGTTCATGCGCTACGCCTATCAGGAGATCGAGATTGCGCCCGGCATCGTCGTGCAGCCGGGCCAGGCGATCGGGCTTTTGCTCGGCATGGCCAATCATGATCCGCGCGCCTTCGCCGAACCGCACGTCTTCCGGCCTGATAGAACCGACCAGAAGAACGTGTCCTTCGGCGCCGGCATCCATTTTTGCATCGGGGCCCCGCTGGCTCGGCTCGAACTGCAGGTGTCGCTGAAGACTTTGTTCGAACGGCATCCGCAACTGCATCTTGCCGAACAGCCCCGCTTCCGCGACACTTACCACTTCCATGGGTTGGAAACGCTCGCTGTCGGTTTCTGAACGATCGCGGGCCTGGGGCTGCGCGATGAGACTGTTTTGGAGACCGGCGACGGCGTTCGCATTGGCATTGCTATGCGTCTGCCTGGGGGCGGCGCGCGCCCAGCAGCCGGAAAACATCCCTTGGGAGAACAGCATGGCCATCGCCCAGAAAATGGCGATGAGCCTTCTGGAGCGGCAGACCGGATCGAAGGGCCTGCCGCTGGCGTCCTTCGCCATCGAGGTCGACCTCAATCTCGATGGCATCCCGGAAATCTTCGCCTACCGCTACGCGCCTGGCTGCGACGGCATCAAATGCGGCAACTTCCTGTTCGTCCTGGAAGGCGACAGCTATCACGAGTTTCTCGGCGACATTCCCGGCGCGAGGTTGGTGCCACAGGACAAGATCGGGCTCAGTCCTTTCAAGCGGAACGGCTTTCTCGACATCCAGTCCGACAAGATGACGATCGGCTGGGATGGAACGCGCTACGTCGACGCTTCCACCTTTCCAGCCTCGACGCTCGATGGCGCTGCCTTCGTGGCTGCCTGCCAGAAAAGCAAGTTGAGCGAGCAGCCGGCCGAGGGCGAAGCGGAACAGGTGGCCACGGGATGCCAATGCCAGTTCAACCGATTTCAGGTCGTCGGCTTCAAACAGGCCGACCTTGACGCCTATACGGCTTCGATTGCCGGGCAGGAAGTCGAGTATCCAATAGGCGACAAGGAGGATGCCTGGCTCGCCCTGTCGAAAAGCGCCCAGGACGTCTCCATCGGCTGCGATGTCGCGAGTGGCAAAAGCCAGTGGCCGCCCGCCTATTTCAACCATGGCGACCAACCGCAGCAGAAGCTGAACTTCGGCGCATTTCTCGATGCCTGTCCGGCGCAGGATTTCATCCTGACCAACCACAAGACCGGCTCGGCTGATCGTGCGCTCAGCCTTTGCGGCTGCCTTGCCCGCGAAATCCCGACCTATGGCGTCAGCCAGCAGGGGCTCGACCTCCTGGCGCAGTATTATCGCGACGAGATATCGGATGCCGATCTCGAAGCGCAGGACGCCGATTTGCTGACCGCGCACGACAAGGCGTCGGAAGCCTGCCTCAGCCAGTTTCCGGCGAAGTAGCTGGCCTGAACATGACACCCGACCACCGGAACCAATGACCGCAATGAAATTCGCTTTCCTGGAAGAGCCGCCATTTTGCTTTACCGACGCATCGGCCGAGGTTTCGGGCTGTGACGTCGAGCTTGCGCGAAGGGTCAGCGGCATGCTTGGCTTCAAGGATTTTACTGCGATCGGAACCGAATTCGCCGAATTGTTGCCAGGACTGGTGAACGGCCGCTGGACCATGACGACCGGGCTGTTCGTCTCCGATGAGCGCAGGCAGATTGTCGACTTCACCCGACCGATCTGGTCTTTGCAGGATGGGTTGCTGGTCATGCAAGGCAATCCGTGCGGCTTCGACGGCTATCAATCGATCGCGAAAGATCCCACCGCCTTGATCGGCGTCATCACCGATCAGGTTCAGCATCTCACGGCATTGCGGAATGGCGTCTCACCCAGCCAGATCAGGCTGTTCACGACGCAGGCGGATGCAGCGCGGGCTGTCGCCGACGGCGTGGTGCATGCCTATGCCAGCGTTGCCATGGCGCACCGAGGTTATCTGGCGCGGCAACCCGAAATGCCGCTTGGGCTTGTCGAGGTAGCCGCGGCTGAAAAACAGCCATCGGCCGGCGCCTTCGCGATCGCCGGGGATAATGCCGACCTGCTCCGGCGCATCGATGATTGCCTCGATGAACTGCTCGGCAGCGACTGGCATCGGCGGATGATGGCCCGATACGGATTTTCAGACGGCGATATCGATCGCGTCGTCTGAGCCGGATGCCTACAGCTTGATCACATACTCCTTGCGAGTCGTTTCAAGCACTTCCCAGCTGCCTTTGAAGCCGGGCCTCAGCACGAAACTGTCGCCGGACTTGACAGTGCGCGCTTGCCCACCGTCCTCCGCGATAACGGAAACGCCGGACAGGATGTGGCAGAACTCCCACTCGTCATAGACGATGCGCCACTTGCCGGGAGTCGATTCCCAGATGCCGGCGTAAAGGCCGCCGTCCCGGTCCTCGACATTCCAGGTGCGGAACTTCGGATCGCCCGAGATCAGCCGATCCGGCGCCGGTGCACCGGATTCGGGTTCGACGCTTTTGGTGTCGACAGAAAGGAACGCGGCCATCCCCGATCAGACCTTGGCGAGCGCCTGTTCGAGGTCGGCGACGATGTCGGTGACATCCTCGATGCCGATGGAAAGCCGCACCGTGTCCGGGCCGGCTCCGGCCTTGACCTTCTGCTCGTCGGAAAGCTGGCGGTGCGTGGTCGAGGCCGGGTGGATGACCAACGACTTGGTGTCGCCGACGTTAGCCAGGTGCGAAAACAGTTCCAGCGCCTCGACGAATTTGACGCCGGCTTCGTAGCCGCCCTTGAGGCCGAAGGTGAACACGGCGCCGGCGCCCAACGGCGAATATTTCTTCTGCAGCGCGTTGTTCTTGTCGCTGGGCAGGCCGGGATAGTTCACCCAGGCGACCTTCGGATGGTTCGACAGCCAGCCGGCGACCGTGACGGCATTGTCGCAATGGCGCTGCATGCGCAGCGGCAAGGTTTCGAGGCCAGTCAGGATGAGGAAGGCGTTGAACGGCGAGATCGCCGGGCCGAGATCGCGCAGGCCGAGCACGCGCGCGGCAATGGCGAAGGCGAAATTGCCGAAGGTTTCGTGCAGGACGAGGCCGCCATATTCGGGGCGCGGCTCCGACAGCATCGGGTATTTGCCCGATTTCGACCAGTCGAAGGTGCCGCCATCGACAATGACGCCGCCGATCGAATTGCCATGGCCGCCGATGAACTTGGTCAGCGAGTGCACGACGATGTCGGCGCCGTGCTCGATCGGCCGGATCAGGTAGGGCGAGGCCAGCGTGTTGTCGACGATCAGCGGCAGGCCGTGCTTGCGCGCGATCTCGCCGATCTTCTCGATATCGACAAAGGTGCCGCCGGGATTGGCCAGGCTCTCGATGAAGATCGCCTTGGTCCTGTCGTCGATCTGGCTTTCGAAGGTCGAGATGTCGTTGGTGTCGGCCCAGCGCACCTCCCAGCCATAATTCTTGAAGGCGTGGCCGAACTGGTTGATCGAGCCACCATAAAGTCTGGTCGCAGCGACGAAATTGTCGCCCGGCTGCATCAGATTGTGGAACACGATGACCTGCGCGGCGTGGCCGGAGGCGACCGCCAAGGCGGCCGTGCCGCCCTCAAGGGCCGCGACGCGCTCTTCCAGCACCGCCTGGGTCGGGTTCATGATGCGGGTGTAGATGTTGCCGAAGGCCTTGAGGCCGAACAGCGATGCGGCGTGGTCGGCATCGTCGAAGACGAAGGAGGTCGTCTGGTAGATCGGCGTGGCGCGCGCGCCGGTGGCCGGATCGGGCTTGGCGCCGGCATGGACAGCGAGCGTGTTGAAACCAGGCGAACGGGTCACTGAAACCTCCCTTTTTGAAACTCTAGAAATCGCCGGGCATTCTTGGCGAAGGCCGTAGGCGAATGCAAAGAAGAAAATACCTTTCGGCGAACGATCTGTGACGAACGCACCATAAAATCCATTTATTCCCGGAATATTTTTGCGCCTATTTCTGGCGCACGCCAAAACTCTGGAAGCCCTGGCGCATCAGCGGCTTCTTCGACGACAGCACGCCGGAATTGACGCCGGTCCAGCCGATCTCGCCGGACAGCTTGCCATATTCGATCTTGGGACAGCGGTTCATCACCACCTTGATGCCGGCGGCCTCAGCGCGCGCGGCTGCCTCGTCATGGCGCACGCCAAGCTGCATCCAGATGACTTTGGGCAAGGGATCGAGCCGCAACACCTCGTCGACGATACCTGGCACCGCGGTTGCGGCGCGAAAAATGTCGACCATGTCGATGGGCTCTGGAATGTCGGCGAGGCTGGCATAGGTCATCCGGCCAAGAATTTCCTTGCCGGCCTGGCCTGGATTGATCGGGATCACCGAAAAGCCCTTGGCCAGCAGATATTTCAGCACGAAAAAACTCGGCCGCACGTCATTGGCGGACGCGCCGACCATGGCGATGGTCTTCACCGAATTGAGGATGCCGCCGATATAGGCATTGTCGTAGCTATCGTGATTCATGCCTCGTCCTCATACAACGCCTCGGCGAGAAAACCATCCGGGTCATTGCTGAAATCGCGCAACATGCGGAAGTGGTCGGTATCACGAAAGTCGGCGGGCTCGAGCCCAAACCGGCTGATGCGGAACAGCTGCGCCCCGGGACAAGCCATTAGCAGCGGCGAGTGCGTCGCCATGATCACTTGCGCAGTGCCGGACTGGTCCATGCGCCGCAGCATCTTCAGCAGTTCGATCTGGCGCGACGGCGACAGCGCGCTTTCCGGCTCGTCGAGAATGTAGATACCTTGCCTACGGCACCGCTCCTCGAAGAAACGGATAAACCCCTCGCCATGCGACCAGGACAGGAAGTCCGGGGGCGGTGGCTTGAACGGGTCTTCCAGCGCCGCCTGATCGAGGTAGCGGGCGACCGAATAGAAGGATTCGGCGCGAAAGAACCAGCCGGCGGTGACTTTTGGCAGCCAGTGGCCACGGAATGTGTTCGCCAAAGCGGCGCCGCTCTGGTCGATGGCACTGGAATGGTCGACCGGGCGGTAGCCCTTGCCGCCGCCGGCCTCGTCATAGCCGGCCAAAGCGCCGATCGCCTCAAGAAGCGTGGATTTGCCGGTGCCGTTCTCGCCGACGATGATGGTGATGGGCGTGGTGAACTCGAGCTCGAACTCGCGGCCGCGAAACAGCGGCAGGTTCCAGGGATATTTTTCCCAGTCCGCCACCCGCTCGGGGTCAAGCAGGATGCGCTTGAGATAGGGCGCCTTGAGCCGCGTCAGCTGCTTGCGGTAGGCCATCACGTGATCATCATCATTTAGGCAGCGAAATCGTGCCGTCTTCCGCGATCGGAAAGGCCGGATTGTGCGCCACTTCCCAGACATGGCCGTCGGCATCGGCGAAATAGCCGTACCAGCCGCCCCAGAAGGCGCGGCCGGCCGGCTTGACGATCTTACCGCCGGCCTTCTCGGCCATGGCGAGCACCTCATCGACTTCGGCATCGGAGCGGGTGTTGTAGGCGAGATAGACGGCGGAAGGCGCCCTGGCGAAGGCGATGCCGGAATCCTGTTCGGCGCTCTTGCGTGGAAACAGGCCGAGAATGGCGCCGCCCATCTGGAAGAAGGCGACACCGTCGGTGATGCCGGCATGGCGTTTCAGGCCCATCGCCTCGTAGAAGCGCACCGCGCGGTCAAGATCGTCCGTCGCGATGGTGATGATGGAGATGCGCGGTTGCACGACTACTCGTCCGTCCATTCCGGCTTGCGCTTGCCGATGAAGGCGCCGATGCCTTCCTCCGCGTCACGCGCCAGCATGTTCTCCACCATGATGCGGCCGGTATAGGCATAGGCGTCCGCCAGCCCCATTTCGGCCTGCGCGTAAAAGGCTTCCTTGCCGGTCTTGACCACCAAAGATGATTTGGAAGCAATGGTTTGCGCGTATTTGGTGACGATCTGATTCAGGTATTCGCGCGGCACGACACGGTTGACCAGGCCGAAGTCCTTGGCCGTTGCCGCATCGATCGTCTCGCCGGTCAGGAGCATCTCCATCGCCTGCTTGCGCGAGACGTTGCGCGACAGCGCCACCATCGGCGTCGAGCAGAACAGGCCGATGTTGACGCCCGGCGTGCAGAACGTCGCCTCATGCGAGGCGATCGCCAGATCGCAACTCGCGACCAATTGAAGCCCGGCGGCGGTCGCCAGGCCGTCGACTTCGGCAATCACCGGCTTGGGATGGCGCACGATCGTCTGCATCAGCACGGCGCAAGCGGCAAAGGTCTCTTCAAAGAAGGCCTTGCCGCGATCGGCGTCGGCACGGCGCGCCGTCATTTCCTTGAGATCATGGCCGGCGCAGAACACTTTTCCCGCCGCCGACAGCACGATGACACGAACAGCCTTGTTGGCCTTGGCGCGCTCTAGTTCCGCCGTCAGCGCCGCCATCACCGCCAGCGACAAAGCGTTGGCGGGTGGATTGGCGA
Source organism: Mesorhizobium sp. P3_A9 (assembly GCF_056402975.1). Taxonomy (NCBI): domain Bacteria; kingdom Pseudomonadati; phylum Pseudomonadota; class Alphaproteobacteria; order Hyphomicrobiales; family Phyllobacteriaceae; genus Mesorhizobium; species Mesorhizobium sp. P3_A9. The sequence goes on from NZ_JBFUGJ010000120.1 coordinate 14,396, forward strand.
TCGTCAGGCGCAGCACGCCCTTGCCCAGTTGTGCGACAACCGGACCTTCAACTGCAGCAGGTTTGATGGCAAGGATTTCGGCCATGGCTAAGGTCTCCACGATTCCGGTCGGGTTGGCAGACTATCTAATATCGGATCGGGTTTCATCCAACACCCATCGCTTGCGCCAGCAGGATGAAGATGTTGCCAGAAACACTCCGCTGCGCTCATACAGGCCAAGAGTAAACCGAGAGACCGACATGCCCGCCCAGACCAACCTCAAGCCGGTGCTGAACGCAGCGCAAGTCAATGCGCTGATGGCGACCGTGTTTCCGCAACTCAACGAGAGTTCCGCCGCCTATGAGGCGATCGACGTGTTTCCCGGGGGCTGCATCGTGCGGCTCAATGCCAATGAGCGGCATCTGCGTCCCGGCGGAACGGTGTCAGGCCCTGCCCTGTTCACGCTGGCCGACATTGGTGGCTATGTTTGTGTGCTCTCACATGCCGGGCCGGATGCGCTCTCGGTCACCACCAACCTCAACATCAACTTCGTGCGCAAGGCCGAGGCCGGGCCGATCGATGGCCATTGCCGCATCCTGAAGCTGGGAAAGAGCCTGATGGTGTTCGACATCGACATCGTCGCGGGCCTGGAAGGCCAGACGATCGCGCATGCCACGGGCACCTATTCGATCCCGCCGAAGCGGGACAGCGATGTGGTAAAATAATACCTTTTACTCAACCTATTGTTTTTGCTTAATCTTTATAGACAGTTGCCTTTTCCCACGCCTTGACGCGATCCCGACCCTCGCCTATAAGCCCTCACGAAGCAGCGGCCCGCAAAGGCCGCCGTTTTGTTATTGGCGGCGGGCAAGCGTCTCATCGCCAATCCAAGCAACAAGAAACGCCTTCCTTATCGTTAGTGGATTGGGGAAGGTCCAAACCGAGAGCAGAAAACATGACAACCTTTTCGCAGAAGCCTGCGGATGTGGTGAAGAAGTGGATCCTGATCGACGCCGAAGGTCTCGTCGTTGGTCGTCTCGCCACTGTCATCGCCAATCATCTTCGCGGCAAGCACAAGCCGACCTTCACCCCGCATGTCGACGACGGCGACAATGTCATCGTCATCAATGCCGACAAGGTGGTGTTCACCGGCAAGAAGTTCACCGACAAGGTCTATTACTGGCACACCGGTCACCCCGGCGGCATCAAGGAGCGCACCGCGCGCCAGCTGCTCGAGGGTCGTTTCCCCGAGCGTGTCGTCGAGAAGGCCGTTGAGCGCATGGTCCCGCGTGGCCCGCTCGGCCGTCGCCAGATGAAGAACCTGCGCGTCTATGCAGGTGCCGAGCATCCGCATGTCGCCCAGCAGCCAGAAGTCCTCGACGTGGCCAAGCTGAATTCCAAGAACAAGAAGGTCGCATAAGATGGCTGAGCTTTCCTCGCTCGCAGAACTGGGCGCCGCCACCGGCAACACGAATACCCAGCCGGCAGCCCCCGTCCACGTCCAGAAGCTCGACAAGTCGGGCCGCGCCTATGCCACCGGCAAGCGCAAGAACGCCATTGCGCGCGTCTGGGTGAAGCCGGGTTCCGGCAAGATCGTCGTCAACGACAAGGAATTCGCGACCTATTTCGCGCGTCCGGTCCTGCAGATGATCCTCAACCAGCCGATCATCGCCTCCAACCGTGCAGGCCAGTACGACATCGTCGCCACCGTCGTCGGCGGCGGCCTCTCCGGCCAGGCCGGTGCGGTTCGTCACGGCATCTCGAAGGCGCTGACCTACTACGAGCCGGCACTGCGCGCCGTGCTCAAGAAGGGTGGCTTCCTGACCCGCGACAGCCGCGTCGTCGAGCGCAAGAAGTACGGCAAGGCGAAGGCCCGCCGCAGCTTCCAGTTCTCGAAGCGCTAAGCGCTCCGCAGTTTTGGACAATCGAAAAGGCCGCCTTCGGGCGGCCTTTTTGCATTTGGCATGCTACCCGGCTGAATGGTCCGCATCGCGGATGAACAGGAACGCGCAGATTGCCGCGAACGCCACCG
>NZ_JBFUGJ010000121.1:0-16314 GCF_056402975.1 Mesorhizobium sp. P3_A9
GTGCAGGCCTGCCTGCGGTTGTATTTCGCTGGACCGGTGGCCTCGGCCGGGGCTGTGTCGCCGCCGAACCTTTCTGACGCCGCCGTCGCCGACATCACCAGGCTGAACAAGGTCGCCAACTTCGTTCTGAAGGCGCTGTCGCGCGCTCCGGCGGGTGAGAGGCCGGCTGAGCTTTTCCAATGGCTCGGCACCTATCGCCGGCAGACGGTTTCGATGAACGCCGCCTGCCTCATGGATTCGATGGCGATCCATCAGGCGCTGCGCGACAGGCAGATCGATCTTGTCTTTCTGAAAGGTCCGTTCCAGCAGCATCTGCTCTACGACGACCATTTCATGAAACCTTCGGGCGATGTCGACATCCTGGTTTCCCCGGCCGGGTTCTCAAAAGCGCGCGATGCGCTGCGCTCGATCGGCTACGAGGTTGCTGGCAAGTCGCGCTCGGTCTGGTGGGTTCGTTTCCTTGGCGAACAGCACATGATCCGTGGCAACGGGCCGAAATCGTCGACGGTCGACCTTCATTATCGCCTGCAGCAGCCCGGCTCGCCCAGTCCGCGCGACGCCGACGGCTTCCTGCGGCGCAAGCGGCTGGTCGAGATCACCGGCACCGAAGTGCCGTTCACGTCGGTTGCCGACACGCTGATGCTGTCCTGCATCAGCGTCGCCAAGGCGCTGTTCAACCGCGAACCCTGCGCCGGCTATGTCTGTGACATCAGGGCCAGCGCCAACCGTCTCGACGAGGCCGATCAGCAGCGTGTGCTCGATGCGGCGGTGAGCCAGGGGCTCGACGATACGCTGCTGCTTGGCCTGCGCGCCGCCGATGTGCTGCTGGGCGGCACCGGCACGCTTTTGTCGGAGCGTGCCAAGCCGATCCTGTCGCGCATCGGCAATGAGGATTTGCTCAACATGGTGATCGCGCCCTGGCTGTCGTCCTTGCGATGGCCGCAGCGGCGAACGGTGTTGTGGGAATTGTGTGGCCGGGCTCCCGTCCGCTACCTGGCCGAGGCCGGTTGGGCAGCGTCGGCGGACATCAGCCGCCGCATCTTCGAGCGGCCGGCCAGTCCGTGATGGCGGTGGCGTCGCAATACGTACAGGGCGAGGGCATATCGGAACCTGTGCAAGAGGCAAAACCATGTCGATGACGAAATCCGAGGTCTGCGTGATCATCGCGGCCAAAAATGCGGGGCGCACGATCGCGGTCGCCATCGCATCCGCGTTACGCGAACCGGAAGTGGCGGAGGTCGTCGTCGTCGACGACGGCTCCACCGACGATACGGCCGAGATCGCCCGCTCCGCCGACGACGGCAGCGGCCGGCTCAAGGTCATGCGCCTCGACGTCAATCGCGGCCCATCCTTCGCCCGCAATGCCGCCATCGCCGGCTCAAAAGCGCCGTTCATCAGTATTCTGGATGCCGACGACTTCTTCCTCGAGGGCCGGTTCCGCACCCTGTTTGCCGCCGCCGACTGGGATTTCGCGGCCGACAACATCATGCTCATCAGGGATGATGCAACGAGCGACGCAACAAAAATCGTCGCCCCGGATTTTGCCGCCGATCCGGAATTCCTCGACTTCGAACGCTTCGTCGAAGGCAACATCTCCAGGCGTCGCGTGCAAAGAGGCGAGCTTGGCTTCCTGAAGCCGGTGATCAGCCGCGCCTTCCTCGAACGGCACCGATTGCGCTACGACGAGAGCTTGCGCCTGGGCGAGGACTACGAACTCTACGCCCGCGCGGTCGCCCACGGGGCACGGTTCAAGGTCATCCGCTCCTGCGGTTATGGCGCCATCGTGCGTGCCGAGTCGCTCAGCGGCCGCCACAAGACGCAGGACCTGAAGCGGCTCGCCGACGCCGATCTGGCGCTGCTGGCGATCGACAGCCTGCCGGAAGGCTCCAAGGCGGTGCTGCGGCGGCACGAGCGGCATGTGCGCGACAAATACCGGCTGCGCAATTTCCTCGATGTGAAGGCCGAGCGTGGCCTGGCTTCGGCCGCCGCCTATGCTTTTGCCAGTCAGTCCAACCTGGTCCCCATCGTCCAGGGCGTGGCGTCCGACAAGCTCGAGGCACTGTTTCGGCGCGTTGGCCTTGTCTCCGGGCAAAAGCATGTGCCGCCGCTGCGTTTTCTGATGGCCGGGACCAGCGCGGGCAAGGAGCGGTAAGGCGCGGGAAATGCCCCCACGCAAAGCATTTCCACCGGATTTATGAGTTTACGAATTGGGTGGTTGCCTCCCGGCTCCGGGAATGGCAGTCTATGTTGCGTTGCAGCAAATTGAACGACCAACCGAACTGGCCCCGATCGGATTGGTCCGAAGTCTCTCCCATCGGTGGAGTTGGACGATGCGGTACGCGTTTTTCAGCCCCGCTTGCGGGGACCGGCCAGGTTCCCGGCATGCAAGCCGGCGATGACAGGAATTTAAGCCCATGGCCTCGATATTCGGCTTCAGATCAAGGGATCCGGCCCGCGACCGGCAGGCCGACATCTCGCGCCTTGACCGGTTGGCGAAACTGTTCGAGCAGATCGCCGCCGAGATCGCGGCCGAGAAAACCGGCCTGGAAAGCCGCTACCGCAAGACGGCGACCAACGCGGCCTTTCTTGTCGAAGCCATGGAAAACGGCTCCGCCACCGACCGCCGCTCTTCCGAAGTCAGCGCGCTGACGGAATCGATCCTGAATTGCGAACGCCGCATCGCCGCGCTGGCGCGCCAGAACGGCATGATGAGGGAGCTCCGCCATTCGCTGGATACGGTCTTCGACGAGAATGGCGCGTCCGATTCGGCCGCTGCGGTTGATTTCGCCAGGCCCACGGGCGCCGGCCGGGCGTGACCCGTGAAGGCGCRCTGCGAGAATGCAAGACAGGAGAGGGATTTCGGGAGGGCAAGGAGGAGGTCAAGGTTGGCCCGTTTGGAAGCGGTTCAAACGTCGACTTTGGGTTGGGGACGCACAGCACAAAGGTGAGTTTGGTATGAATTCGAATCCGAAAACCACGTCCACGACAGCAATTGACGCATCGCCCTTCGCGCATGGGACCCGGCAAACCGGCCAACAGCGGTTGGGCTTGATCGGTGCCCTGCTGCTGGCCGCTCTTGGCAGCCTCTCGGCAGTCCCCGCGCACGCACAGGATATCCAGTCCGCTCCCTCGTTCGTCGATGATTTCAAGAGCTTCGATCGGTCGCGCTGGTATGTGTCCGACGGCTGGAACAATGGCAGTCATCAAAATTGCACCTGGTCGAAGGGACTGGTCGCCCTTTCCGACGGGGTGCTGTCGCTTGGCTTCGAAAAGCAGAAGCTGAAGGATCGCGAGTTCGCCTGTGGCGAGATCCAGACCAAGCAGCGCTTCGGCTACGGTACCTATGAGGCGCGGCTGAAGACCGACGCCGGCTCCGGCCTCAACGCGGCGTTCTTTTCCTATATCGGCCCATCCGACAAGCAGCCCTGGGACGAGATCGACTTCGAGGTACTGACCAAGGACACCTCCAAGGTGCAGGTCAACGCCTATATCGACGGCAAGGGCAAGAACGAGAAGCTGGTCGAGGTGCCGGGCGGCACCGACAAGGCCTTCAACGATTACGCCTTCGTCTGGGAGAAGGACAGTTTGCGCTGGTACGTCAACGGCCAGCTGGTGAACACCATCACCGACCCGGCAAAGCTGCCCAGCCATGCGCAGAAGATCTTCTTCAGCCTTTGGGGCAGCGACACCATGAAGGGCTGGCTGGGCGCGTTCGCCGATCCGGGCCGCAAGCTTTCGCTGCAGATCGAGCGCGTTGCCTTCACCGCGCTCGGTGATCCCTGTCAGTTTCCCGAATCGCTCGTATGCAGCGTAAAAGAGTTGGGAAAGACCAATTGAACCGGCCGGACCGAAAACGGTTGGCGGCCATGGATGGGAATGAAACCGAATGAACTTGACGGTGTTTGGAATTGGCTATGTCGGCCTTGTGCAGGCGGCGGTGCTTGCCGAGGTTGGCCACCAGGTTGTTTGCGTCGACATCGACGCAGACAAGGTGGAGCGGCTCAACCAGGGCCTCGTCCCGATCTTCGAACCGGGCCTCGAAAGCATCGTCAGGGAGAATCACGCCGCCGGCCGCATCAAATTCACCACCGATGCCGCCGCCGCCGTCCGGCATGGTGAAATCCAGATGATCGCGGTCGGCACGCCGCCCGGCGAGGACGGTTCGGCCGACCTCAAATATGTGCTGGCGGTCGCCGAGACCATCGGCCGGGAGATGGACAGTGCCAAGATCGTCGTCGGCAAATCGACCGTACCGGTCGGCACCTGTGAAAAGGTGAAAGCCAGGATCGCCGAAACGCTGAAGAAGAGAGGGCGCGAGGATCTGAGCTTCGACGTTGCCTCCAACCCCGAATTTCTCAAGGAAGGCTCGGCCGTCGCCGACTGCATGAAGCCGGACCGCATCATTGTCGGCACCTCGAGCGAAGAGACCGAGGCGGTGATGCGCGAGCTCTACGCGCCCTTCAACCGCAACCACGAGAAGATGATCGTGATGGACGTGCGCAGCGCCGAATTCACGAAATACGCCGCCAACTGCATGCTGGCCACCAAGATCAGCTTCATGAACGAGATGGCCAATCTGGCCGAGCAGCTCGGCGCCGACATCGAGGAGGTGCGCAAGGGCATCGGCAGCGATCCGCGCATCGGCTACCACTTCATCTATCCAGGTCTCGGCTATGGCGGCTCGTGCTTTCCCAAGGACGTCCGCGCCCTGATCAAGACCGCCGAAGGCGTCAAGTTCGACGCCAAGCTGCTGCGTGCCGTCGAGGAGCGCAACAACGACCAAAAATCGGTGCTGTTCGACAAGGTCAACCGCTATTTCAAGGGCAGTCTCAAGGGCAAGACCTTTGCGCTGTGGGGCCTGGCCTTCAAGCCCAACACCGACGACATGCGCGAGGCGCCGGCGCGTGTCCTGATGGAAGCGCTCTGGAATGCTGGTGCCAATGTGCAGGCCTATGACCCCGAGGCGATGCAGGAATGCCAGGCCATCTATGGCCTGCGCGACGACCTGCTTCTGTGCGGCACCAAGGAGGCCGCCCTGCGCGGCGCCGATGCGCTGCTCATCGCCACCGAATGGAAGAGTTTTCGCGCGCCGTCCTTCGATGCACTGAAGGACGCGCTGACCACGCCAGTCATCTTCGATGGCCGCAACCTCTATGACCCCAAGGTCGTGGCGCGCCACGGCATCGAATACCACTCGATCGGCAGAATGGCGGCGTGAGACCAGGCTTGAAGAGCCGGGAGCAGAATTTGACGGGTGCGCCCGGTATGGAAAGGAGTTGTGGCTGATGGTGCTGGACGTAAAGCCCGAGCAAATCACCAGCGATCATTTTGATCTCATCGCGATCGGTTCCGGCTTCGGCTCGGCCTTCTTCCTGCACGAGTTCGCCAAGCGGCGTAAGGCGCGCATCCTGGTGCTGGAGTGGGGCCGCCACAACACCCATGAATGGCAGCTCGACCAGAACGCCAACACCGACATCGACGACGAGACGACCTACAAGACCAATTCCGACAAGCTGTGGAATTATACGATCGGGCTGGGTGGCGGGACCAACTGCTGGTTCGCGCAGACGCCAAGGTTCCATCCCAACGACTTCAGGCTGAAAAGCACCTACGGCATCGGCAATGACTGGCCGATCAGCTATGACGATGTCGAGCCGTTCTACTGCGATGCCGAAGAGATCATGTCGATCTCGGGTGATCCCGACATGGCGGCGATGCTGCCGCGCTCGAAACCGTTTCCACAACCGCCGCATCGCATGTCGACGCCCGACAAGATGATGAAGGCGGCCCAGCCCGACCAGCACTTCGTCATGCCGACCGCGCGGGCGCGGATCCCGACCGCGCAGCGCAGCTCGTGCTGTGCCAATCTGCGCTGCTGGCTGTGTCCGGCCGACGCCAAATTCACCGTCAACAATGGCCTGATGCATGTCTTCGAGCATCCCGATGTTTCGGTCTGTCTCGGCGCGGAAGTGCGCAGGCTCGACCATGTCGGCGGCACGGTCCGTTCTGTCACCTTCGTCCATGACGGCAAGGAATATCAGGTCAGCGGCGATCTCTTCATCCTCGGCGCCAATGCCATCCAGAGCGCGGCGATCATGCTGCGATCCGGCCTCGGAGATGAATTCGTCGGGCGCGGCCTGCACGAATCCTATGGCTGGAATTTCGAGGTCTATCTCAACGGCGTCGACAATTTCGACGGCAGCACCATCACCACCGGCCTGAATTTCGGCCTCTATGACGGTCCGCACCGGTCCGAGCACGCGGCGGCACTGGTCTATTTCGAAAACCGCTGGCAGCATGGAATGCGTGCCGAGACAGGGCGGTTGCGCCAGACGCTGCCGCTTGTCGTGGTCACGGAAAACCTGCTCGACCACGAGAATTTCGTCACCCTCGACGAGGACGACAATGCCTTTGTCTCCTTCAAGGCTCCGTCGGACTATGCGGTCAAGGGCATGGCCCGGGCTCTGGATAAATTGCCAGGGTTGCTTGCCCCGCTGCCGGTCGAACGGCTCTTCGACCGCGGCATCCGACCAACGGAATCGCATGTCCAGGGCACGCTGAGGATGGGCACCGGCCCGGCCGATTCGGTTGTTGACAGCAACATGATCCATCACCGGTTGAGAAACCTGGTTGTCGTCGGCACCAGCACCTATCCGAGCTGCTCCTGCGCCAACCCAAGCCTGACCGCGGCAGCTTTGTCCCTGCGGGCGGCGAGCCGGATCGCATGAGAGGAGCGGGCCGATGATCGAAGTCACACGGCGCTCGGTACTGGCCATCATGGCAGGCGGTGTTGCCTCGACGGGCGTTGCCGTTGCGGCCGTCTCCTCGTTTTCGGATGAGGATCTGGTTCGCGTCACGCTGGAAAAATATCTCGGCAGGCTGAACATGCGCATCGAGCATCTGCAGCAGTTCGTGCTCGAGTTCCGTAATCGCAACCCGTGGATATTTCCCAGTGACAAGCTGGGCGATGCCATCACCTTGCTCGAAACGACGAAGCTCGGGGAGGCACGCGGGTTGTTGCCGAGGCAGAAGCGGCGCGATCTCAGGCATTTCGATCGCTGGGCCGTGGCCGAGTTCCACATGCTGACCGACTACGCCTGGCGCAGTTCACCCGATGACCCGATCCGGTTCACCGGATGGCACTCGTGCACCAACCCGTTCGCGACGCTTGACCCACCACAGAGCGCCTGAGGCGCTTTCGACGCGGCTCTTCATCGGCCGCATGACTGAAATGCGAAAAGACCAGGAGCCGGTTCCATGAAAGTCCTCTTTGCCAGTGGCAACGGCTATCCGCCCGAGTTCGGTGGCGGCGTCCAGTCCAGCACGCATCATCTGGCTCAGCAGTTGATCGAACACGGGCATGAAGCATCGGTGCTCGCCGCTCTGTTTGGCGACGGCATGTTCGGCCTCAAGGCGCGCGCCAAGATGAAACTGCTTCGGCAACCCGCGGTCATCGACAGTCATCCTGGCTATCCGGTGATCCGCTCATGGTTTCCCTGGGAGGCGGCAAGCTTTGCCGTCGGCAGACAGAAACCTGACGTGGCGGTGGTCCAGTGTCACAAGTCGGTTCCGCTAGGCAAGGCGCTACAGGCCGAAGGCGTGCCGCTGGTCATCTATCTCAGAAATGTCGAGTTCCATGAGCTGGGCGGCGATCTGCGCGAATTGGGCTCCGCACTCTACATCGCCAATTCGGAGTTCACCGCACGCACCTACGCCACAGAGTTCGGCATCGAGGCGACAGTGATCCCGCCGACCATCAACCCGACGCAGTACGCCACGCCAACCACGGGCCAGTTCGTCACCCTGATCAACCCCTATGAGGAAAAGGGCTTCGAGCTGGCGGTGCGCCTTGCCGGCGCCTGCCCCGAAATCCCGTTCCTGTTCGTCGAAAGCTGGAAGCTGGAGGACGACCATCGCGCGCGCATCGAGGAGACGATCGCACCGCTCGGCAATGTTACGCTGGAAAGTCGCACCAACGACATGAAGACGGTCTATGGCCGCACCAGGATCCTGCTGGCGCCCTCGAAATGGGAAGAGGCCTGGGGACGTGTGGCGTCAGAGGCCCATTGCAGCGGCATTCCGGTTGTCGGCTCGCGGCGCGGCGGCCTGCCCGAAGCGATCGGCCCCGGCGGCACGGTGCTCGACTACGACGCTCCGCTCATCGATTGGGTCGCGGCCATCAGGCAGCTGTGGAACGACAACAAGGAGTACGACCGCGTCTCGAGTCTGGCCCGCGGCTTCGCGGCACGCCCGGAGCTCGATCCCGACCGCCAGTTCGTCACCTTCTTCTCGATACTGGACCGGGCGGTGCAGCAGCGCGCGCGCCAAGCCGCGTAGCGCTGCCGAATGATGTTGATCAGGCTGGGCGCTTGACCCGGCTTTTCAGCGTCTCGTAGCCACGGGCGCCGAGCAGGGCGCGGGCAAGCGCCTTGGCGGCGCCCTTGCGGCCTTCTTGTGAATTGATCTGCCGCAGCCTGGCCGGCAGGTTGCGCGCCGCCTGGCCGAGCGCCGGCAGCGACAGCGTGTCGGGGAAGCTGACCATATGCGTTTCGACGCACAGCACCGGCTTGCCCGACAGTTCGGTGATCTTCAGCGCCTGCGGATGCTCGCTTTCGATGAACAGGATGGCGTCGGACTTGCGGTAGAAATCGGCCTTGAAACTGCCATGCGCTCCAAGCCGCCGGCGCTCGGCCATGCTCGGCAGGTCGAGCATGATCAGCTGGTCGTACTGGATCCCATGCTTGGCCAGCCATGCCTCGGTCAGCGCACGGTATTTCTCCAGCCGGCTGGTGACCAGCCAGCCGATCCTGTGCGTCGGGGCATGAAGCGGCCGCGCTTCGCTGAGGAATTTCTCATAGGCCGGTCCATCGTCGTTTTCCGCCTCGGTTGGATCGAGGCACAGCACGCCGTCTATGTCGACGCAGCATTGCGCCAGGAATTTGTGATGCATGAAATTCCATTGGAACATGCGCGGATGCGGCACGACCTCGAAGACGACATCGATCTCCTGATGCTGCGGCTGCAGACCGAACACGGCGGCAAAGGTGAAGTCGGCCTCGATGCCGGCAGCCTGAATACGGGCGCGGGCGTCGCGCATGGCATTGCCGCCGGCGACGCTGTCGTCGATCACCAGCACCTTGCGCATGTCCGAGACCTTGCGGTCGAGTGCGGCGCGGCGTTTGGTGATGCCTGACGTGTAGACCCGGCCGTCCAGGAAGCTATCCAGGTCGGTCATCGGAATGTTGGCCGCAAGGCTGACCAGCGTCGCCGCCAGCACGCCGCTTCTGGGAACGCCGACCACCAGGTCGATATCGCGCGGCAGCCGGTGAAGGTTGCCGACGACCGCGTCGTTCATGTCGGAGATCGATCGGTAGTGCATGAATCAGACCTGATGCTCGTGTGGATGTGGTAGCCGGCAAAGGCGCCGAAATTATTGCGCCTGGCGCGGCGTTGCCGCCGGCTGTCTTGCCGGCAGCATCTTCAGGGCTTCGCGCAAGGCCTCGCGGCCGGATGCGAAGGCCAGCGCGATGACTGTCGTGATGAGGTAGGCAAGAATGGCGCCGCTGGCCAAGGCGATGACCTGCTGCTGCGGCAGCAGCGGCTTGATCAGCCAGACCGCGGCGAGGGCCAGATGCGCGCCGAGTACGAACGGCGTTGCGGCGCGCAGCACATGGCTGGCCTGCAGCGGCCCGCTCTTGCCGACATAGAGCCACAGGAACGGCGTGCGCAGATATTCGCTGACCGCATAGGCGATCGCCACGCCGAGCGCGCCATAGGGCAGGCCGATCGCGAAGGCGAGCACCGACGTCACCGCCGTAATGATGCCCCAGCGCATGAAGTCGCCGGAGCGGCCCTGGCTGACAAAAAGCCAGCCTGCCGGGTTGTTCAGCGGCTGCAGCAGCCCGGCAAAGCCGAGCGCCAGGAAGATCGAGGCGCTTGCGCGCCACTGTTCGCCGAGCACGAAGGGGATCAGCACATCCGACATGGCGGTGGCGAATGCGACGCCGGGCAGTGCCACCAACAGGATCAGCGGCATCACGCGCAGATAGGCGCTGCGATAGCGGTCCGGTTCGTCCTTCAGCCGGGACAGCGCCGGCACCATGACCTTCGACAGCGGATTGGTGATCTGGCTGAGCGGGAACAGCAGCAGCTTGTAGGCGCGGTCGTAAAGGCCGAGTTGCTGCTCGCCCCAGTATTTGCCGATCAGCACATTGTCGAGGTTGCGGGCGAAGAAATTGGCGAAGTTGAAGCCGGTGATGCCGGCGCCGAAATTGATCAGTTCGCCGATGCCGGCGACCTTGCGGGGCATGCCCGGCCGCCAGCGCGAGCTTGCCCAGTAGCATAGCGTCGGCAGAACGGCGCCGGTCAGCGTGCCGGCAAACAGCGCCCAGTAGGAGCGGTCGATGAAGGTCCAGGCAATCGATACAGTCAGCCCGGCAACCGCACTGGCGACATCGATGATCGCCAGGCGCCCGAACTGCATGCGCCGTGTCAACAGCGCCAGATGCTGGGCGCCAAGCCCATAGGCCATGATCTGCAGCCCGAACGCGGCCACCAGGCCGGTCACACGTGGTTCGCCATAGAAGGCGGCGACCAGCGGTGCGGCACCCGCGAGCACACAAGCCAGGATGGCGCTGACCGCGACATTGATCCAGAAGAGGTAGTTCACCTCCTCATGCCGGATGCCTGTTTTCTGGATCGTCGCCTGGGTCAGGCCGAAATCCTGGAACAGCGCGATGAAGGCCAGCACCGGCGCGCACATCGCCACGACACCGAAATCCTGCGGCGATAGGAGCCGCGACAGCACGATGACGGATATGATCTGTGTCGCGACCCGCACCGATTGCGACATGGCCGTCACCACCGCGCCACGGCCGACTGATTTGCGCAGCGAGCCTTCTGGCGGATCGAATGGATTGGCTTCCAAATTCAGGATTCCTGATTTTTGCGCGGATTTCCGAACCTTGAAAATCCACGACCGCCGCCAACGCCAAACTACGGCAATAATTTTGCAGTGCAACAGAAAATGTCCATCGGCGCGCCAAAAATGTTGCGATGCAGCAAGAGCTGTACTAGCATCCCTGTGGGTGGGGTCAAACAGCGGTCGAGTTTTCATGCTGCATGTCTTGTACCTGGTGCACGATGTTTCCGATCCGGCGGTTCGCCGACGGATTACAATGCTCAGGACGGGCGGCGCCCGGGTTACCCTGGCGGGCTTCCGCCGTACCGAAACCCCGATTGCCGACATAGAAGGATTGCGCCCGATCGACCTTGGCGCGACGCGYGACGGCCGATTCGSYCAGCGYCTGGCGGCCGTGGCGAAAGCTGCGATTTCAATCGGTTCAAAGCTTGGCGGCACGCCGCGGCCCGATCTCATCATCGCGCGCAACCTGGAAATGCTGGCRCTGGCCCGKCGCGCCAARTCGGCTTTCGGCGCCTCGGTGCCGATCGTCTATGAATGCCTCGACATCCACCGCCTGGTGCTACGCGACGATGTCCTCGGCAAGGCGCTGCGCGCTACCGAGCGCCATCTGGCGCGCGACGTGAGGCTGCTGGTGACCAGTTCGCCCGCCTTCATCGCCAATTATTTCAAGCCTTTCCGCCAGGTCGCCGCACCCGTCGAGCTGGTCGAGAACAAATATTTCGAGGCAGCGGCGATCTTGCCCGCCGAACGCGAGGCCGTGGAAACACCTGCCGCCCCGCCATGGCGAATCGGCTGGTTCGGGGCGCTGCGCTGCCGCCGCTCGCTCAAGCTGCTGGCCGATTTCACGCACCGCATGGATGGACGTTTCGAAGTGGTGCTGCGCGGCCGTCCGGCGCTCTCCGAATTCCCGGATTTCCACGCCTTCGTCGATGCCGAGCCTTATCTGTCGTTTCGCGGACCCTACCGCAATCCGGAGGACATGGCGGCGATCTATCAGGACGTCCATTTCTCCTGGGCGATTGATTTCTTCGAAGAAGGGCAGAATTCGGAATGGCTGCTGCCCAACCGCCTCTATGAGGGCTGCCGCTTCGGAGCGGTGCCGATCTCGATGGGCCATACCGAAACCGGCCGGTTCCTCAGCCAGCAGGACATCGGCATCCTGTTGCCGCAGGCTTCATCAGACGCGCTCGAAACCGCACTCGGCAAGATGGAGGAGCATCGCTTCGGCAGGCTGAAGGCGCGCGTGCTTGCCCGCAATCCGAGGACGTGGAGTTACGACCGCAGCGACTGCAGGGCGCTGGTCGAAAAACTGCGCCGCCTGACCACCGTGCGCGAACCCCTCGCGGCTGAAGCTCTAGCATAGGATGAACATCGCCTGATGACGCAAGCGCTTCCCGCCAGCCTGATCGTSATMCCSTGCCTGAACGAGGCWGCSCATATCGGTGCGCTGCTCGATCAATTGCGGCCCGCTGCTGAAAGGCTTGGCGCCCGGATCATCGTCGCCGATGGCGGCAGCACCGACGGCACGCTGGCTATTGTCGAGCAGGCCGCCGCGAAGGATGCGCGTGTCATCCTGCTGCACAACAAGCGGCGCATCCAGAGCGCGGCGATCAATCTCGCCGTCGGCACGTTCGGTGAAGGCGCGGACTATCTCATCCGCATCGACGCGCATGGCGGCTATCCCGACGATTATTGCGACCGGCTGGTTGAGGAGGCAATGGCCACGGGTGCTGATTCGGTCGTGGTTTCGATGCTGACCAGCGGCAGCGGCACTGTCCAGAAATCGGTCGCGGCGGCGCAGAATTCCAAACTCGGCACCGGCGGCTCCAAGCATCGTCACCTCTCCGCCGGAGAATGGGTCGACCACGGCCATCACGCGCTGATGCGGATATCGGCCTTCGGCGCTGTCGGCGGCTATGACGAGACGTTCAGCCACAATGAGGATGCCGAGCTCGACTACCGGCTGCGGCAGGCCGGCTACAAGATCTGGATGAGCGGCAAGACGCAGATGGTCTACTATCCGCGCGCCTCGCTCAAAGGCCTCTATTTCCAGTATCTCGGCTATGGCCGCGGCCGTGCCAAGAATGTGCTGAAGCACCGCGTCATCCCGAAGGTCCGGCAGATGGTGCCGCTGGCGGTCTTCCCGGTGGTTCTTCTCGCGGCCTTCTCCTTCGTGCAATGGATCGCGGCGGTGCCGCTGCTGATCTGGGCTGCGGTGTGCCTGGGCTACGGCCTGGTCACGGCCATTCGCCAGCGCAATGCCGGCATAGCACTTGCCGGCGTCTCGGCGATGGTCATGCATTTCGGCTGGTCCGTCGGCTTCTGGCTGCAGCTTCTCGGCCTCGGCGCACGACGCGGGGTGGCGTGATGGCGGTTCTTAGCAGGAACCGCAGCATCGACATCGGCGTGTGCACGTTCCGGCGGCCGGAATTGGCCGATACGTTGCGCTCGCTCGCCGCCATGGAGATGCCGGCAGGCTTTGATATCAGCGTCATTGTCGCCGACAATGACGACACGCCAAGCGCGCAGGCTCTGGTGACGGYGCTGTCGCAGGATCTGAAATTGCCGATCCGCTATCGGCATGCCCCCGCGCGCAACATCTCGGTCGCCCGCAACGCTTGCCTCGATGCCAGCGAGGCGGATTTCCTCGCCTTCATCGACGATGATGAAACGGCCTCTTCCCGTTGGCTGGCCGAGCTGGTGGCGACTGCCGAGGACAGTGGTGCAACAGCCGTGCTCGGCCCGGTGCGGGCGCTTTACCGCCCGGATGCCCCCGAATGGATGCGGCGCGGCGATTTCCACTCGACCTTGCCGGTCTGGGTGGGTGGCGAGATCCGCACCGGCTACACCTGCAACGTCCTGCTGCGCATGGGATCGGACAGCCTGCGCGGCCGCCGCTTCAGCCTGGCGCGCGGCCAGACCGGTGGCGAAGACACCGAGTTCTTCGATCAGATGGTCAAGGCCGACGGCCGCATCGCGTTTTCTCAAGACGCCTGGGTGGACGAGGTCGTGCCGCGCGCAAGGGCGGCGTTCGACTGGCTCGGCCGTCGCCGTTTTCGCGTCGGTCAGACACATGGCCATCTTCTGGGCAGCAATGCGCGTGGCATCGGGCTGATCAAGCATGTCGGCCTGGCCTCCGCAAAGGCAGCCTTTTGTTTCGCCGCGGCACTTCCGGTCGTCGCCAGCCCGGTGCGCAGGAACCGCAGCGTGCTGCGCGGCATCATGCATGTCGGCGTCGTCAGCGGCCTTGTCGGCATCCGCGAGATCCGCCTCTACGGCCAATCCTCGCCTGGGAAAGGAGGCAAGCGTGCAGCCTGACGTTTCCCCAATCCCTGATGTTTCCTTTGTCATCGCCGCCTACAATGCCGAGGCAACGCTCGACCGGGCGATTGCCAGCGCCATTGCGCAGAAGGGTGTCAGCGTCGAGATCATCGTCGTCGACGACCAGTCGCGCGATACCACGCTCGATGTGGCGCGGGCCTATCCCGGGGACATTGTGCGCATCGTCGCCTTGGCCAAGAATCGTGGTCCCGGCGGTGCCCGAAATGCCGGACTCGACGTCGCCCGCGGCAGTTGGATCGCGGTTCTCGATTCCGACGACGCCGTCTTTCCCGGCCGCATCGCCGCCATGATCGACCGCGCCGAAAGGGCGGATGCCCAGATCGCCGTCGACAATCTCCAGGTCATCCGCGAGGACGGCGTGGTCGAGGATGCGATGTTCCCGAGGCAGTATCTCGAAGGCTTGCGCGAGATAACGCTCGCCACCTACATCGCCGGCAACATCGTCTTCGAATCGAAGTTCAACCTCGGCTACCTCAAGCCGATCTTCCAGCGCCGGTTCCTGGACGAGAACCGGCTTCGCTATGACGAGAAACTGAGGATCGGCGAGGATTACATCCTGTTTGCCGAGGCTCTCGCCAAGGGCGGCCGATGCGTGGTCGAGCCTGAGATCGGCTATGCCTATCATATTCGCAGCGGCTCCATTTCGCGTGTGCTCGAGCTTCACCATGTCGAAGCCATGCGCAAGGCGGACGCCGTATTCGCTCAAACCCATCGGATGGATGGGGCAGCCCAGGCGGCCTTTGCCCGGCGCGGCCGCAGCCTGCGCAAGGCGGCCTCCTTCCTGGCGATGGTCCAGCATATCAAGGCGCGGTCCCCGCTCAAGGCGATCCGGACGGCGCTCAGCGACCCGGCGGCGGTCAGGCATATGGGCATGCCGATCGCCGTGCGGTTGCGACGAGTAGCGGCACAATTTGCCGTGGGGGTGGGGAGGTGAAGATGCAGGCACATGGAGGGATTTTTCGTGGCCTGTGAAGGAACTGCAGTCGATCTCCTCAGAAGGAATTTGCGATGAAGAAAATCAGGAAGGCCGTGATACCGGTGGCGGGGCTTGGAACACGGTTCCTGCCGGCGACCAAGTCGATGCCGAAGGAAATGCTTCCCGTCGTCGACAGGCCTGTCGTGCAATAYGCGGTGGACGARGCSTTCGAAGCCGGCATCGAGCACATCGTGTTCGTSACCGGSCGYAACAAGGCKGTMATCGARGACTATTTCGAYCTGCAYCCSGAAYTGATCGGRACSCTGGAGCAGACCGGCAAGAARRCMCAGYTGSAGKCGCTYGAAAGCMTGCTKCCGGTGGCCGGCGCCACCWSCTTCATCCGSCARCAGTCGCCGCARGGYCTCGGCCATGCCGTCTGGTGCGCGCGTGAGGTCATCGGCAACGAGCCCTTCGCCCTGCTTTTGCCCGACATGGTGTCGTTCGGCGGGCGCGGATGTCTCGCCGAAACCGTCGACCTTTATGAGCGCACCGGCGGCAACGTCATCGCCGTGGAGCGTTGCGATCCGAGCGAGACCAACAAATACGGCATTGTCGGCCGCGGCGCCGATATCGGCGGCGGTTTCCAGGTCTCGGCCATGGTCGAAAAGCCGGCCCCGGCCAACGCGCCGTCGAACTTCTACATCAACGGCCGCTACATCCTGCAGCCCGAGATCTTCKCGCTGCTGRGYAATCAGCAGCGTGGCGCCGGCAAYGARATCCAGCTGACCGACGCCATGGTYCGCCTGTCGAAGGATCAGCCGTTCTTTGCCCAGCCTTTCCAGGGCCGCATGTTCGATTGCGGGTCCAAGGAAGGCTTYATCSAGGCCAACATCGCCTTYGCGCTGGCGCGCAACGACATGAAGGGCCCGGTYTTCGARATGCTKCAGSAGTTCGTSCGGTCGCATGARCGYCAGGAAGAAGCCGCATAATGCCCATCTTTCGGGAGTATCGCCGGATGGCTGGCGGCGAGGGGCCGACAGGCCCCCGCCGTCTGGCATGAAGCTTGCGTTGCCTTTGGCGATGCTCCCGATCTTTAAGGCGCCTGTAAGCTAGAATTGGACCGACGATGAAT
>NZ_JBFUGJ010000122.1:0-16260 GCF_056402975.1 Mesorhizobium sp. P3_A9
AGGATCAGGATCCAGCAATAGGTGCGGATCAGCGTGTTGATCCAGAACGGCAGCGTGACGGCGAACAGAAGGATGCGCCGGCGCTCCGGCGTCTGGCAGACGATGTACCAGGCCACGGGAAGGCCAAGCACGAGGCAGATGATTGTGGTGGCGATGGCGAGATAGATCGAGCGCAGGATGATCAGCGCATAGCTCGGCGAAAACACCAGGCTGTCGTCGAAATCGCGCTGGTAGAGGAATTGCAGATAGGCATCGAAGGTCGCCGGCGCGGTGACGCCGCCATAGGGGTTGGCGGTCATGAAGGAATAGGCGACCGCCAGGAACAGCGGCAGCACCATGAAGACGCCGATGACCAGCATGGCTGGCGCAATCAGGAGCCAGGTGCGGTTCGGACCCATCTCAGTTCGCCAACTCGCGTTCGACGGCACGGGCCCAGTCGACGACGACCTTGTCGCCGGTCGCGAACGACGCACCGCCGCGCGAACGCGAATGCAGTTTTGCCCCCTCCTCCAGCACGACTTCATAGAGCGTGTCGGAGCCGAGGAAGGTGATGGCGGAGACCGCGCCCGTGGCGTGGCCCTTGGTGCCATCCGATACCGGCGACACCACGATGTGTTCGGGGCGCACGACGATGGTTTTCGCCGGATCCCGGCCAAGGGCTGCACCAGGCAAAAGGTTGGACTCGCCGATGAAGTCGGCGACGAAGCGGTCCTGCGGATTGTCGTAGATGTCCCTTGGCGTGCCGACCTGCAGCACGTCGCCGCTGCGCATCACCGCGATCCGGTCGGACATGGCCAGCGCCTCCTCCTGGTCGTGAGTGACCAGCACGAAGGTGATGCCGGTCTCGCGCTGCAGCCGCTTCAATTCGCTCTGCATGCCCTTGCGCAGTTTGAGGTCGAGCGCCGACAGCGGCTCGTCGAGCAAAAGCACGCTCGGCTTGGGCGCAAGCGCGCGCGCCACCGCGACACGCTGCTGCTGGCCGCCCGACAATTGTGCGGGGCGCCGCGTGGCAAAGCCTTCGAGCCGCACCATTTCCAACGCTTCCCGGACGCGCTCGTCGATCAGCGCTTTCGGCGCGTTCTGCATTTCCAGCCCGAACGCGACATTTTCGGCGACGCTCATATGCGGGAACAGCGCGTAGCTCTGGAACACCGTGTTGACCGGCCGCTTCTGCGGCGGCAGGGCGGCGACATCCTTGCCGGCGATGCGGATGGCGCCCGAGCTCGGTGCCTCGAAGCCGGCAATCAGGCGCAGCAGGGTTGTCTTGCCACAGCCCGACGGGCCGAGCAGCGTGAAGAACTCATTGTCGTAGATTTCGAGGCTGACTTCCTTCAGCGCATGMACSGGATCSGCWTCYYKGGTCACGAAGGACTTTGACACGCTGTGGATGTCGATCATGACCGGCACATTCCTGGACTGCRGGGAGAYGGCCAGAAGGCCATCACGGCCGTCTGGCGCCGYACCTAAAAATTCGCTCCAAAATTATATTTGTCAACAAATAATATATTGTTTTCGCATTTCGACACGCGAAWGTGTGGCGTTCAAAGAACCTTGCCGGTTTCCAGGTCGAGCAGGTGCATGTGGCCCATGCCGAGTGACAGCGTCGCCATCTCGCCGGGCCTCGGTGTCGCGGCCGGATCGATGCGCGCGGTTGCCTCGGCACCGGCGACCAACACATGCAGCAGCGTCTCCATGCCCATCGGCTCGACCACCTCGACCGGCACTTTGATGTCGACGGTATCGGGCCGCTCGCGCTGCTCGGTGATGTGCTCGGGACGCAGGCCGAATTCGAGCTCGCGCCCGACATGGCCAGCATAGCGCGCGGTGCGGGAAGCAGGCACAGTGAGTGCGGTGCCATCGCCAAGCACGACCGCCAAGCGGTCGCCGCGCGCTTCCAGCCAGCACTTGAAGAAATTCATGCCCGGGCTGCCGATGAAACCGGCGACGAAACGGCTGGCCGGCTCATGGTAGAGGTCGTTGGGCGGGCCGATCTGTTCGATCCGGCCCTTGTTCATCACCACGACGCGGTCGGCCAGTGTCATCGCCTCGACCTGGTCGTGGGTGACGTAGACCGTGGTGGTTGCGACCATCTGGTGCAGCTTCTTGATCTCGGYGCGCATCTKCRYCCTSAGCTTGGCGTCGAGRTTGGAAAGCGGCTCGTCGAACAGGAACACKTYSGGMTSGCGCACSATGGCGCGGCCCATGGCGACGCGCTGGCGCTGGCCGCCGGACAGTTGGTGCGGCTTGCGCTGCAGCAATTCGCTGAGGTCGAGTATGTCGGCGACACGGGCGATGCGTTGCGTTACCTCGGCGTCCGGCACCTTGCGGATGCGCAGGCCGAAGGCCATGTTCTGCGCCACCGTCATCTGCGGGTAGAGCGCATAGCTCTGGAAAACCATGGCGATGTCGCGGTCCCTGGCCTGGACGTCGTTGACCAGCCTGCCGCCAATATGGATCTCGCCGCCGCTCGGGCGGTCCAGTCCGGCCACCATGCGCAGCGTCGTCGACTTGCCGCAGCCGGAGGGGCCGACAAGGACGACGAATTCGCCTTCGGCGATTTCGAGATCGATGTCGTGCACGACCTTCAGGTTCTGAAAACTCTTGGAAATCTTGCGCAGTTCGACATCGGCCATGGCGCTATTCCTTTGCCGCGGGCGCGAACATGTCGAGCGCCAGTGCCGCGGTGCCGATCACACCGGCATCGTTGCCATGCTCGGCCGCCACGATCACCGGCGGGCGGCCAGGTTTGAGCAGCACGAAATCCCTGACATTCCTGGCAATGCGGTCGATGAAGAAGGGACCGGCCAGCGACAGCCCACCGCCGATGATTGCCGCCTCGATGTTGAGCATGTTCGACATGATGCCGATCATCTGGCCGAGCCAACGCGCCACCTCGTCGACGACCTGCAGCGCAATCGGATCGCCTCCCTTGGCCAAATCCACGACGGTCTCGGCGTCTTTGGCATCCGTGTCCGGCTTGAGTTGGCGATAGCGGTTGACCAGCGCACGCGCACTGGCCAGGTTCTCGACCATGCCCGGCACCGGATCGGCAATGTCGGTGCGGGCCGGGTCGAGCGAGATGCAGCCAAATTGCGGCGGCAGCCCGTCCGGACCGTCGATCACCTTGCGGTCGATGACCATGGACCCGCCAATGCCGGTGCCGAGCGTCAGCAGCGCAAAGCGCGAGTACGGGCGCCCGGCGCCATGGCGCATTTCGCCATGGGTGGCGCTGACGGCATCGTTGCGGACAACGGCCGGCACGCCGAAGCGGATGGCGAACAGTTTTGACAGCGATCCCTTGAGCAGCGCCGGGATCGCCGGGCAGCGGCCRTTSAGCATGCCRGTCTCGGGRTTKGGCGTGCCKGGCACGCCGATGCCGATCGCGGCGATGTCGGGAAACGCCCGCCTCAACTCATCGGTGGCGTTGGTGACCAGATGGACGAAATCCGAAAATTCGATGTCGCGATGCACCGGCACGGCACCGCGCGCCAGCACCTTGCCCGAACTGTCGACAACACCGAGCTTGACCAGGCTGCCGCCAATGTCGATTCCAACAGCGGTTACCATCAGGCCTCCTTGCGGATGCGCACGTTGAGCCGCCGTCCGAGGTTGGGGTAGATCATCTTGTCGGGATCGATGCCGCGCGCGATCGCCAGTTCGCAGCCATACCATTGCAGCGGCATCGGCGCCCAGCAGCCGGCGAGCCATTGCTGCTCCGGCGCTGTCGGCCAGCTGACATCGAGGTCGAAGCGGGTCGGGTGGCCGGAGAGGTTGAGAACAACTGTGCGCGGCCCGAGCTCGGCCAGCGCCTCGCCAAGATTGGCGGCGACCTTCGCCTCGGTCTCGGTCTGCGCGATCGCGATCACCAGGCTCTTGTCGGTCGTGCCGTAGACRTGRCCGTGCARGGCCTCYTCGGTGTCGAAGGCWGMKGTCGGCACGCCGCTGATCTCGGCGATCTTCAGCGACGCYTCGAGCGCGSTGCCRAGATGCGTCGCCTGYCCGGCAACCAGWATGTAGTCGGGRACGYCGAAGCGGGTGATCAGGTCCTTCGCAGCGGCCAGACCGGTTTCCGCCGTCCGCTCCAGTTGCGCGACCAGACCCGACAGATTGATCGTCTTGTCGGCGAGCTTGGCGGCGACCGCCAGCACCGAGATGACGGTGGCGGTATACCCCATGGTCTTAGGGCCGACCGTCTCGGGACCGATCGGCATGATGATGATTTCGGCGCCGGTCTCGGTGATCAGGCTTCCGGCCTCACCGGTGATGACAAGCGTCGGGAAACCGAGTTGCACCGACAGGCGCACCGCCTCGATCGTGGTGATGCTCATGCCGGACTGCGAGGCAGCCAGCACCAGCGTGCGCTGGTTCGACGCTCTGGGCGGCAGACGCAGAAAAGCCTCCGGTTCCTTGGCTATCACCGAGGCACCAGTGCCCTCCTCCAGCGCCTCGGCGCCGGCCAGCAACGCATTCATCGAAGAGCCGGTTCCGAGAAGCACGATCCGCTCCGGCGTCTGGCGCAGGCTCGCAAAACCGTCGAGCTCCGCGCCGATGGCGGCGGGGAGACCGGTGAGGGTCGCGGGCTGGCGGCGGATGTAAGTGCCTATCTGCATCTCAGTGTTCCATCAGTTCGAAATTGTCGGTCTTGTTAAAATCTGTCTGCCGGTCGTCCGGCTATTTGCTGTAGCCCTTGCTCAGGCCGCTGATGAATTGCCGCGAGAACAGGGTGAACAGCAGGACGAGCGGCACGGCGCCAAGCGTGAGTGCGGCAAGCAGGGCCGGATAGTCGTTCATGAACTGGCCGACGAATTGCTGCACGCCGAGCGTCACCGTCTGGTTCTGCCGGCTTGGCGCCAGGATCAGCGGGAACCACAGGTCGTTCCACACCGGCAGCATGGTGAGGGCTGCGACCGCGGCAAGGCCCGGCCTGACCAGCGGCAGCACGATCCAGAAGGTGCGCAACTCGCTGGCGCCATCCATGCGCGCCGCTTCCTTGAGATCGGTCGGCACGGTGCGGAAATAAGTGACCATCAACGTCACCGCGATCGGGATGCTCATGGCGGTGTAGACGAGGATGAGTGCTGCCAGCGTGTCCATCAGCCTCCAGGCGAGCATCATCTGGATGAGCGGGATGGTGCCGAGCCTTATCGGCAGCATGATGCCGAGCACGAACAGGCCGCCAAGCAGCGACGCCAGCCGCACGCGGTATTCGACCAGAGCAAAGGCGGCGAGTGTCGACAGCACCACCGTCAGCACGATGGTCGTCACGGTGACGATCAGGCTGTTGCGGTAGTTGACGATGAAATTGCCGCGCGTGAAGACGCGCTTGTAGCCTTCGAGACTGAAGGTCTTGGCCGTCGGCAGGTCGAACGGTCCGCCGAAGATCGCCGGCGTCGTCTTCAGCGAATTGATGATGACGATCAGCACCGGCCCGATGGCAAGCAGCACAAAAACGATCAGCAGCGCGTGCACGATGATGCGCTCGGCCGTCCAGGGTTCGCGGTCCTGGCGGCGGCGGGCGGCTGGTATTGTGAGGTCTGGGGCGCTCATCTCAGCTCCTAGACCGCATAGGATTTCAGGCGGCGCTGGATCAGCCAGAAATAGGCCGCGGTGACCAGCAACACAGTGAGGAAGATCACCGTCGCGACCGCGCTGCCCAGATCGAGATCGGCAAGTTGGCCGCTCGAGCCGAAGAAGGTGCGGTAGAAATAGGTGCCGAGGATATCGGTGCTGTAGTTCGGCCCGGGCGCCGAGCCGTTGAGCGCGAACACCAGGTCGAATCCGTTGAACGTCCAGATGTAGGTRAGGATGGCGATCAGCCCGAATTGCGGCGCGATCAACGGGAACTTGATCTTCCAGAAGGTCGTCCAGCCGCCGGCGCCGTCGATATTGGCGGCTTCGACCAGCTCGTTGGGCACCGCCAGCAGGGCGCTGTAGAGGAAGACCATGGGGATGCCGAAATACTGCCAGACCGACATCAGCGAGATGGTGGTGAGTGCCGTCGATTCCGTGCCGAGCAGCGGAAAGCCGACAAGGCCCCAGAGCGGGTTGATGATCAGCCGCCAGACGAAACCGACGATGACCACCGACAGCGTCGCCGGAATGAACAGCAGCGTACGATAAATGCCTTCCGAGCGCGCCAGTCTGCCTGACGTGAGCAGCSCYGCCAGCAGCAGGCCCATCGGCACTTCGACRATSARATGGATGGCGAAATACTGCATGTTGTTGAGCAGTGCGTTCCAGAAGCGGGCGCTGATCGTCGGGTGGGTGAACAGCCGCTCGTAATTGGCGAGACCGACGAAAATGTCTCCCGAGGCGCCGTTGGTCTGGAAGAAGCTCATGACGATGGAGGTCGCCAGCGGCAGCACGGCAAAGACCAGATAGACGGCCAGCGCCGGCAGCACGAACAGCAGCAGGTTTCTGTAAGCGGCAGCGGGAGATATCAAAGCAAAACCTCATCTTCACGCCGGCAGAAGTTGCCGGCGTGCCGTCAGGCTTGCGCATGCCCCGCCTCGTGGCAAGGCATGCGCGAAGCAGTGCCGGATTACTTCTTCTGCGGTCCGTACCAGGAGGCGAGCCCGGCCTGGAGTTCGGTCGCGACCTGCTGCGGTGTGACGTCGGACTTGGTGAACATCACCTGCAGCAGGCGCCAGGTCTCGTCATCAAGCGGCGGCGTGCCGGCACTCAGACGATCCAGCGCCAAACGTGGCGTCAGCTCCGCGCCCTTYTTCAGGTCAGCAAARTCCTGCGCCAGCTTGTTCTTGTAGGTCACCGGCTTSSWGCTCATGGCAAAGAAGCCRGGRGCGGCGTTGACRTAGAGTTCCTGGAAYTCTGGTCCSGCWACCCAGTCGAGGAAGGTYTTKGCCGCTTCCTTGTGCGTGCTCTTGGCGTTGATGCCGATGCCCATGTCAGGCATTTCCTGCAGATAGCGCTTATCGCCGGCCTTCGGCACCGGCGGCCCGAAGACACCGACATTGAGGCCGGTCGAGGTCGCCTGGTTGATGTCCCACGAACCGTCGGGAAGGATCGCCGCCTTGCCGAGCGTGAACAGCTGCGTCATGTCGGCATAGTTCAGGCTCTCCTGCCCGGCGGGCAGGAACGGCTTCCAGGCCGCGAAGGCGGCGATGGCATCGACGAATTCCGGATCGGTCAGCTTCTTCTTGCCGTCGATCAGGCCGAGCCGGCCCTCCTCGCCTTTCCAGTAGGCGGGGCCGATCGAATAGAGGCCGTTATAGGCGAGCTGCCAGGATTCGGCCGCGCCATAGGCGAGCGGCGTGTAGCGGCCGTCCTTCTTGATCGCCGTGAGCACATCGATGAACTCGGCGCTGGTGGTCGGCACCTTGAGGCCCAGTTCCTTGAAGATGTCGGCGTTGTAGTAGAAGCCGGCAAGCACGGCGGCGACCGGCAGACAGTAGGCCTTGTCGTCAGCGCCCGACCATGCAGCCCGCGAGGTCTTGTCGAAATTCGCCAGGCCCGGCAGGCCTTCCAGCGATTCGAAATAGCCGCGCTTGATCCATTCGCGGTTCACATCGAAGGGCCGGCAGGTGATCAGGTCGCCGCCGGCGCCGCCTTCGATCTGCGATTGGATGGCGGCGTTGTATTCATTGGTGTTGATCGGCGCGAACTCGACCTTGATGTCGGGATGCTTGGCCTCGAAGGCCGGCAGGATGGTGTCCTGCCACACCGCGATGTCCTCGGTGCGCCAGCTGTTCAAGGTGATGGTGACCGGGTCGGCAAAAGCGGCGCCGACACCGCCTGAAAATATCACGCCGAGCGTCGCCGCCAGCGGGATCGATACATTTATGGAACGCATTGTCCTGCTCTCCCTCAAGATGGTGCCTCGTGTGGATTCACGATTTTGCACTGTTGCCTCGGACCATACCTACTGATACATCTTGTGACAAGTGGTATTGTGTTGTCTTTTCTTGTCGAAGCTCGCTGCCCGGCTGGGCAGCACCAGGCCGATGGGCAAAAAATCTGGGAGGATTTGGATGATTGGCGTTGGAATTCTGGGCTCGGGCTTCATCGCCGAGACCTATGCGGACTCGCTGCTCGACGTGCGCAACGCCGAGCTCGTCGCCTGCTCGTCGCGCAGTTTCGAGCGCGCCACGGCCTTCGCGAAGAAGTGGGGTCCCAAGGTCACTGCCCACAAGGATATCGACGCGCTTTGTGCCGACCCGGCGGTCAAGCTGGTGGTCATCGCGCTGCCCAACGAAATCCATCTCGAAGCCGTCAGGATTGCAGCGGAGCATGGCAAGGCCGTCATCTGCACCAAGCCGCTGGCGCGCACCGGCAAGGAAGCGCAGGAGATCCTCGACATTGTCCAGCGCGCCGGCATCTGGCACGGCTATGCCGAATGCGCGGTGTTTTCCCCCAACATCACCAAGGCCCACCAGATGATACAGGCCGGCGGCATCGGCAATCTCCTGACCATGCGGGCGCGTGAGGCGCATTCGGGACCGCATGCGCCGCATTTCTGGAATGCAGAACTCGCCGGCGGCGGCGCCCTGCTCGACATGGGCTGCCACACCGTCGAAAGCGCGCGTCACTTCTTCGGCAAGGACAATCTCRTCACCGARGTGATGGCSTGGGGCGCGACGCTSGTSCACGGCGACAAGACAACCGGGGAAGACACGGCGATCGCGCTGCTGAAATTCGCCGGCGGCCAGCTGGCGACGATCGAATCGTCATGGATCGAGAAAGGCGGCATGCAGCTGCGTCACGAACTGGTCGGCTCGGCCGGCCGCATCGTCACCGACACGTCGGTCGGTCCGGTCTGGGGTTTTATCGAGAAACCGGTCGGCTATCTCGTCGAGAAAGCGGATGCCGAGACCGGCTGGGTCTATCCGGTGCCCGAGGAAACCCGCGCCTACGGTTTTTCGCAACAAATGCGGCATTTTGTGGAACACTTCGCGGCGGGGACGACACCGCTGGAAACGTTCGAGGATGGCGTCATTGTCAACCACATAATTGACGCCTGCTACCGTTCGATGCGAACGGGGGTATGGGAAAAGATCAGGGGTGACTGAGATGGAGGGCTCGCCACTGCAGTCGGACGGACCGGAGCCACTCTGGCGGCAAGCCGCCGATGCGATCCTGCAGGAGATCGCCAGCGGCAAGCTTGCCTCGGGCGCGCGGCTGCCGGCCGAGCGCGACCTGTTCACACGCATGTCGATCTCAAGGGTGACCTTGCGCCGTGCCCTGCAGAGCCTTGTCGAGGAGGGTGTGCTGACGCCSTCKCACGGGCGCGGCTGGTATGTCTCGGCCAAGGTGCCGAAGGARTTTCCCAACACGCTGGAATCGTTCAGCGAGACMGCCAGGCGYCTYGGCCTGRCGCCYTCCTCCGACGTGYTGCGCGCSGMASAGGCGCCSGCCWCGCTGGAYGAGGCCGAGGAGCTTTCGATCGCGCCCGGTGCTGCGCTGTTTCATCTGGAGAGGATCCGCCGCCTCGACAGCGTTCCGGTCGCCGTCGACACCTCTTTCTTTGCGGCAGCGCTTGTTCCCAATCTCGGCCGCATCGACTTTCGCAACGCGTCGCTGTTCGGCCTGCTGATCGATGCCGGCGTCGACCTGGCGCGCGCCGAAACCACGATCGAAGCGCATGACGCCGATCCTGTACTGGCCCGTCATCTCGACATCGATGTCGGCAAATCCACCCTGGTCATGCGCCAGCTCATCGTCGATACCGCCGGGCGACCGCTGCTGTCCTCGACGATCCGCTACGCCGGCGACCGCTATCGCCTGCGCACGTCCTTCTCCCGCACCGGCAAGACCGCCGCCCCTCGCATTGCGCCGCCACGGGTGGATCGCGACTAGCGAGAATCCGCCGGAAAGCAGGAGCCGAGGGCGAAGAGGCCTGCCACGATCAGAACCTACTCGAAGGAATAGGTGAACCCTTCCTTGGAGGCGCCGACGGTGACTTTTGTCATCTTCTCGCCCGCGAGCGAGCGGTTGAGCACGCCGCGGCTCAGTTCCGGCAGGAGCGTGTTGGTCAGGATGGCATCGATCATCCGCCCGCCGGATTCGATCTCGGTGCAGCGGGCCTTGACCAGATCCATGACACCGTCGCCGATCACCAGTTCCGCATCGTTGGTTGCCCGCAGCCGGCGCGCGATCTTGGCGAACTGGTGCCGGGTGATCGCCTCGATCATCGAATCCGAGAGCGGRTAGTASGGAATGGTCACCACCCGRCCRAGGAAGGCSGCCGGRAAGACCTTCAGCAATGGGCTGCGCAAGGCGGTATCGAGATCGTCGAGCCCGGCCCGCAGCGTGCCATTCTTGGTGCGGTCCATGATGACCTCGGAGCCGACATTCGAGGTGAGCAGGATCAGCGTGTTCTTGAAATCGATCCGGCGGCCCTCGCTGTCATCCATCATGCCCTTGTCGAAGACCTGGAAGAAGATTTCGTGCACGTCGGGATGCGCCTTCTCGACCTCGTCGAGCAGGATCACCGAATAGGGTTTYCTGCGCACCGCCTCGGTCAGGATGCCGCCCTTGCCGTAGCCGACATAGCCGGGCGGCGCGCCTTTGAGCGTCGAGACGGTGTGCGCCTCCTGGAATTCGGACATGTTGATGGAGATCAGGTTCTGCTCGCCACCATAGAGCGTTTCGGCCAGTGCCAACGCGGTTTCGGTCTTGCCGACGCCCGAGGGGCCGCAGAGCAGGAACACGCCGACCGGCTTTTCCGGCGCGCCAAGCCCGGCGCGGCTGGTCTGCACGCGTTTGGCGATCATCTCCATGGCGTGGTCCTGGCCGACGACCCGTTCCGAAAGCGTGGTGGCGAGCTTGAGCGCCTTTTCGGTCTGGCTGGACAGCATCCGCCCGGTCGGAATACCGGTCCAGTCCTGGACCACGGCGGCCACCGCATTGCGGTCGACGGATGGAAGGATCAGCGGTGTTTCGCCCTGCGCCTCGGCCAGTTCGGCCATCAGTTCGCGCAACCGTGCGAGATCGGCGGCCGGATCTGACGGCGCAGGATCGGCAACCGCCGGCACCTCGGCCTTGGCTTTGGCCGCCTTGGTCTTCGTGGTTTCAGCCGTCGCCGTTTCAGTCTTCGTCGTTTCAGCTTTGGGCGGCTCGGCCTTGGGTACCTTGGTCTTTTCTGCGTCCGCCACTGCCGTTTCGCTATCGGCCTCTTTGGACGTCGCCGCATCGAGCGGCACGCCCTCGCCGCGCAGCCGCGCGCGCAATTCGAGTATCTCGGCAACCAGCGCCTTTTCGCGCTCCCAGCGCCCCTCGGCGGCGGCCAGCGTGGTCTCGGTTTCGGCGAGCCCGGCGTCAACCCGCGCCTGGCGGTCGGTCACCTCGATGCCGATCGCGGCCTCGCGGCCGATGATGCCGCGCTCGACCTCCAGCGCCTGGCGGCGGCGCATGATGTCCTCGACCTCSGCCGGCGTGGCGTGCTGCGATATKGCGACMCKGGCGCARGCGGTGTCGAGAAGGCTCACCGCCTTRTCAGGCARTTGCCGTGCCGGGATGTAGCGATGCGACAGGCCGACCGCCGCCTCGATCGCCTCGTCGAGTATCTGCACCTTGTGGTGCTGCTCCAGGACGCCGGCCACGCCGCGCAACATCAGAACGGCCACCGCCTCCGACGGCTCGTCGATCTTGACCACCTGGAAACGGCGGGTCAGCGCCGGATCCTTCTCGATGTGCTGCTTGTATTCGGCCCAGGTCGTTGCCGCGATGGTGCGCAGTTCGCCCCGCGCCAGCGCCGGCTTCAGGAGATTGGCGGCGTCGCCGGTTCCGGCAGCACCGCCGGCGCCGATCAAGGTATGGGCTTCGTCGATGAACAGGATGACCGGCGTTTCGGACGATTGAACCTCGTCGATGACGGCCTTCAGCCGYTTYTCGAAYTCGCCCTTSACGCTGGCGCCCGCCTGCATCAATCCGACGTCGAGCATGCGCACGCTGACGCCTTGCAGTGTCGGCGGCACGTCTTCCGCGGCGATACGCAAGGCAAAGCCCTCGACGACTGCGGTCTTGCCGACCCCGGCCTCGCCGGTCAGGATCGGGTTGTTCTGCCGGCGCCGCATCAGGATATCGACGATCTGCCGGATCTCCGGATCGCGGCCGACGACCGGATCGATCTTGCCGTCGCGGGCGCGCTGGGTCAGGTCGGTGGCGTATTTGGCCAGCGCCGAATCCCCGCCTGGAGCCCGCTTCGGCGCCTCCGGGGCGGAGACCGTGGCCGAGGCGCCGGCTTCGAGCGAACCCTCCACGACATCGCCGAACCGTGCGATGACCGCGTCGGCGTCGATCTTGTCGAACTCGCCGCTGATCTTCGACASCAGGCCTTCCAGSACCGGCGTCTTCAGGCAGGCRAGCARAAYATGSGCRCTGCGGACTTCTTCGACGCCGAACTCCAGCGTGGCCAGGTTCCAGGCTTCCTGGATGGCGTGAAAGATATGGTCGGAGAATTCCTCGATCGATGTGGCGCCATAAGGCAGCTTGTCGACGGCGCGGGTCATATCGGCCGTGATCCGGCTCGCGTCAACACCCGCATCGGCGATGATCATTTGCACGTCCGAGCGGTCGGAAAGCACCAGTTGCTCGATGAAATGGACGAGTTCGACATAGGGATTACCGCGCAGTTTGGCGGTATCGGCAGCTGCCTTGAAGGCGCGGACACCGACAGGATTGAGCTTGCCGACCAGTTCCTTGCGCTTGAAAGTCTGCGATGACCGGCGCTGTTCCATCGAACGTGCTCCTGCGATCTGCCAGCCGATAAACTGCCACATAAGCCGTCACTTGACAAAGCGATGTCGCGACGCCCGGTTTAGCCGGCTCGTTTCCATTTGTGGAAAGTCCCGCACCACCGGCTGCAAACAGCCACTGACTTGGGCGCCGCTCCGCAATGCGGTTCACCTCCAGCTTCGGCAACCACACCAAGGATTCCCGCACTCTGGCGGCAGTTGCGTTTAGTCTCTGTTAATTTTTGAGCCGTCCTTGAATTGTGGTAAAGTACAACCGTGTGATAACGTCGCGTCACTTACGGTTTGAGGTCGGTCGCTGGGGGTTTGAGTGATTGATGCCGCGCTCTGGCTTAGCCCGCTCGACGGTGGAAACCCGTCAGGGGAGGACTTGCGCAACGACCCGGCTTTTCATGAGCTGGAGCGCCTGACCGAGCCCGAGGTCAAGGTCGTCCACGACGGCAACAACAAGCCCACGTCGCAAAGCACCATTCCGGTCGACTGGTCCACGGTGCTGGCAAAGGCGGCGGAATTGCGCGCGCATGGCCGGGACCTGCGCCTGCTCGTCATCGTCACGCGTGCGCTGGCCAATGAAGACGGACTGGCCGGGCTGGCGCAGGGTCTGACCCTGATCGCACAGACCTTCGATCAGCATTGGGAAACCATGCATCCGGCATTACGGCCAAACGCTTTGCCCCGCGATGCCGCCTTGCGCCGTATCAACGCGCTGCTCGACCTGCAGAATGGCCAGGACGGGTTGTTGGCGAACCTGCGGCAGATGATTTTCTTTACGCCACGTTCGATCGGGCCGATCAGCGGACGCGACCTGGAACAAAGCGCGCTCGACGACCGTGTCATGCTCCAGGAAGCCGCCTCGGGATTGAACACGGCGGAAAAGGCCGCGCTGGTCAGCGCGCACGGGCAATTGTTGAACCGGGTGCGTGCCGGATGTGCGGCACAGATCGATCAGGCCGGTGCGGAGATGGTCTCGCTCGTCGCCGACGCCCGGGCAGCGATCGCAGCCCTTGACGCGGTCGAAACCGCCCTCAACGCCCGCCTCGAAGGCGGCGGCGCTCCCATTCCGGAATTAAAGCGGTTTCTGCAGCGTTTGCTGACGACCCTCGAACGGAACGCGGCAGCGGGTGCGGTGGCGAATGGCGCGGCCAAGCCGCCCACCCCGACAGAACCGGCAACGCCTGCTCGAAACGGTCATGGAGCCGATACTATGGCAAGTGCGGCAAGCTACACGGAGACCAACACGGGACTTCCCGACCGGATTTCCTCGCGCGACGACGTGGTCAAATGCCTCGACCTGGTCGTCGCCTTCTATGACCGCACCGAACCGTCGAGCCCTATCCCGCATCTGGCGCGGCGCGTGCGCCGCATGGTGCACATGGATTTCGTTGAACTGATGGAAGATCTCGCCCCGTCTGGGCTGAAGGAATTCCGGCTCCTTGCCGGCGTTCCCGATGTCAAGAAGACGGCTCAGAAGGATGAAAGGTAACAGCACATGCCAGCCGAAAGCAAAGCGAAGGTCATCGAACGAAATCGCGCGCCGCGGGTGCAGATCGCCTACGACGTGGAAACCTACGGTAGCCCGACGACGATCGAATTGCCGTTTGTGATGGCCGTGATGGCCGACCTTTCCGGCGCTTCGCAGACCAAGGAAGCATCAAAATCGGTGCTGGACCGATCCTTCGTCGAGACCGACGCGAACCGCTTCCCCAAATTCATGGAGGCGCTCGGACCCCGCGTCAAAGCCCGGGTGAAGAACACGCTGCCACAGGCCGAAGGCCAGGAGCGCGACGAGGAACTGGCGCTCGATCTCACCTTCACCAAGATGGGTGATTTCGCCCCCGACAAGGTTGCCGAACAGGTGCCGCAACTGGCCGAGATCCTCAAGATGCGCCGCCAGCTCGAGGAGCTGCTCGGTTTCATGGATGGCCGCGTCGACGCCGAAAAACGCATCGCGCAGCTTCTGAACAACGAGCCGCTGCTCGGCAAGATCGCCAGCCAGGCGCTCGCCGACGACGACAAGGCAGGGGAATAAGCCATGGCCGAACAGCAAAAGACCGCCGCCGTCGCCGCCGAGGCCGAAGCCATAAACCTCGACGAATTCAGCGGGCTCCTCGAGAAGGACTTCAAGGTCAAGAAGGACGACAGCGAGAAGCTGCAGCAACTCGTGCGCAATCTCGCGCTCGCGGCGCAATCGCGTTCCGACACCACGACGATCTCGTCCAATGCGATCAAGTCGATCAAGTCGCTGATTGCCGGCATCGACAAGATGCTGACGACGCAGGTCAACGAGATCCTGCACGCACCGGAAGTGCGCGAGATGGAAGGCACATGGCGCGGCCTCTGGTATCTCRTCAACAACACCGAGACGGATSMGAAGCTGAAGATCCGGGTGATGAACATYTCCAAGGWGCARCTGGCCGACACGCTYGAAGACTATGARGGCCAGATGTGGGACCAGAGCCCGATCTTCAAGAAAGTCTAYACGGACGAGTATTCGATGCTGGGCGGCGAGCCGATCGGCTGTGTGATCGGCGCCTACGAATTCTCCAATCACCCGCGCGACGTCGGCCTGTTGCGCAATATCTCCGGCATTTGCGCCTCGGCGCACACGCCGTTTATCGCGGCCGCCTCGCCGCGGCTGTTCCGCATGGACAGCTGGCAGGAATTGCCCAACCCGCAAGACCTGCAGCAGATCGTCTCCAACCCGGCCTACGCCTCGTGGCAGTCGCTGCGCGAGAGCGAGGACGCCCGCTATATCGGCCTGACCATGCCCCGCGTTCTGGCCAGGCTGCCCTATGGCACCGATACCGTTCCGGTGAAGGGCTTCACCTTCGAGGAAGAGGTGGAGGGCGATCACAACAAATATGTCTGGATGAACGCCGCCTTCCCGATGGGCGTCAACATCAACCGCAGCCACAAGCTTTTTGGCTGGGGCACGCAGATCCGCGGCGTCGAGAATGGCGGCACGGTGCTCAATTTGCCGGTGCATAGCTTCCCGACCGACGATGGCTCGATCGCGATGAAATGCCCGACCGAAGTCGCCATCGACGATCGGCGCGAGGCCGAACTGGCCAAGCTCGGCCTGATGCCGATCCTGCATCGAAAGAATACCGATCTGGCGGCCTTCATCGGCGCCCATTCGCTGCAGGACGACGAGACTCGTGCCGGCCGTCTGGTCGACCCCGACGCGCAGTCGAATGAAAGGCTGAGCGCCAATCTGCCCTATCTCTTCCCGGTCTCGCGCTTCGCGCACTACCTCAAGGCGATYGCRCGCGACAAGRTCGGCTCGTTCAAGGARCGCTCCGAYATGCAGATCTGGCTGACCGAGTGGATCAACCGCTACGTGCTGGCCAAYCCGGCCTTCGCMGACGACAAGGCGCGCGCCAAGCGCCCGCTTGCCGCSGCCGARGTSCAGGTGGACAGCGTGGAAGGACGGCCGGGCTATTACAACGCCCGCTTCTATCTGCGCCCGCATTACCAGTTGGAAGGCATCAACGCCTCGCTSCGGCTGGTRTCGGAACTGCCGTCCGTGAAGACCTGATTTGCAGCAACT
>NZ_JBFUGJ010000123.1:0-16101 GCF_056402975.1 Mesorhizobium sp. P3_A9
CGTTGTCGGAAAGCCTGACATTCGTCGGCAAGGCGGTTGTCGCCTGCTTGGTCAGGCTGGTGTCGGTCTTGGCTGGCAGGCGCTTGTCCCTGGCGGCGGCAACGCGCTTGCGGCCGGCATAGTAAGGCTCGAAAGCATCCTGTATCTTAAGGCTGTCCATCCTGTCCTCCCGGGGAATCAGGGGCTAAATCTGCCAATGCCGGTTTCGTTCCCTACTGTGGCAAAGGAATGGCGAGTTCCTTACATCGACGACAGCTTTTGCAAGGCCGCGCCAGCCATGCCAAACAAGATTTGGCAGGCCAAACAAGATTTGGCAGGCCAAACAGGGCTGAACGGAGACTTGATCAGTGACCGATGAGACGAGCAGGCGCAGCTACGTGGTCGGGCAGACCGAAATCCTCGCCCGCCCGCTCGAGCCGGCGCTCTATCTGGTGGCGACCCCGATCGGCAATCTCGCCGACATCACGCTGCGCGCGCTGGAGACGCTGGCCGCCGCCGACATCGTCGCCTGCGAGGACACAAGGGTGTCGCGCGTGCTGCTCGACCGTTACGGCATCCGCCGCCGCACCACGGCCTATCACGAACACAATGCCGGCGAGGCCGGACCGAAGCTGATATCAGCCCTTCAGGCCGGCCAGAGCGTGGCGCTGATTTCCGATGCCGGCACACCGCTGGTGTCCGATCCCGGCTACCGGCTGGTCGGCGAGGCGATTGACCATGGCATTCGCGTCGTCCCGATCCCCGGYCCRTCGGCGCCGCTKGCCGCGCTGACGGCATCCGGYCTGCCGTCGGACGCCTTCCTGTTCGCTGGCTTTTTGCCGGTCAAATCAGGCCAGCGGCTGACGCGGCTGGAAGCCCTGAAAGCCGTGCCGGCAACACTGATCTTCTTCGAATCGCCGCGCCGGTTGGCCGAGTCGCTCGGCGCCATGGTCGAAGTCCTCGGCGGTGAGCGGAAGGCCGCAATCGGCCGCGAATTGACCAAGACCTTCGAGGAAATGCGCATCGGCACGCTGCGGGCGCTGGCCGACCATTATGCGGCGGCCGACACGCCGAAAGGCGAGATCGTCGTCTGCGTCGGTCCCGCCGAGGCCAAGCCGGACGAGCCGGCCGATATTGACCGGCTGCTGTTGTCGCTCGCCGCCGAAATGCCGGCCTCCAAGGCGGCGGCGGAAGCCGCCAAGATGACCGGCGGCCAGAAGCAGGCGCTCTACCGGCGGCTGCTGGAGCTCAAGGATGCCTCAGGAGAAGGCGACGGTGGCTGAGCGGCCGAGCGCCAGCCGCCAAAAGGCCTATCGGCGCGGCCATCGCGGCGAATGGCTGGCGGCGGCAGCTTTGATGCTGAAGGGCTACCGCATCCTGGCGCGCCGCCATCGCACCCGCTTCGGCGAGATCGACCTGATCGCTCGGCGCGGCGACTTGGTGCTGTTCGTCGAGGTCAAGGCGCGTCGCACGCTGATGGAGGCGATGGAAGCGATCGGCCACGAAGCGGAGCGCCGCATCGAGGGCGCCGCCGATATCTGGCTGTCGCGCCAGGCGGATTATGGAAAGCTGTCGATGCGCTTCGACATGGTCGCGGTGCTGCCGTGGCGCTGGCCGGTGCATGTCGAGAACGCGTTTTATGGGCGGAATTAGTGGGAGAGCCGTTCCTTGCTCCGCCCGTGGATGACGAAGTCGAGGAGGTCGCGGACCACTCCTCACCTCACCCCCAGATAAACAACGCCACCAGGCCGACAATCCCCACCACCAGCCGCCACCAGCCGAACAGTGAGTAGCCGTTGCGCGAGACGTAGTCGAGCAGGTAGCGGACGACCACCAAGGCCGTGATGAAGGCTGCGACGAAGCCGACGGCGATGATCGGCAGGTCGGCGCTGCTCAGCACGTTGCGGTTCTTGAACAGGTCGAAGGCAAAGGCGCCGACCATGGTCGGGATGGCGAGGAAGAACGAAAATTCCGCCGCCGCCCGCTTGTCGACGCCCAAGAGCAGCGCGCCGACGATGGTCGAACCGGAGCGCGAGGTGCCGGGGATCAGCGACAGGCACTGGAAAAGCCCGATCTGCAGGTAAAGCCGGGTCGGGAAGCGCTCGACGTCGCGGTAGACAGGTTTCAGGTTCATGCGRTCCACCRSSAGCAGGATGACRCCGCCGATGATCAGCATGATGCAGATCAGCCKTGGCGATTCGAACAGCACSGTCTTGATGAAATCATGCGCCAGCGCGCCGATGATCGCCGCCGGCAGGAAGGCAATGAGGATGCCAATGACGAAATGCCGCGTCAGCCGGTCATGCGGCAGRTCGAGCAGCATCTGCCACAGGCGGCGGAAATAGACGCTKAGRATSGCCAGGATGGCGCCGAGCTGGATCAGGATCTCGAAGGCCTTGCCGGTCGAATGGAAGCCGAGGAAATGGCCGGCGAGCAGGATATGGCCGGTCGAGGACACCGGAATGAACTCGGTCAGCCCCTCCAGCAGGCCGAGCAGCAGGGCTTCGACGATGGTCTGGCTTTCCATGGCTACCTCGGCTTTGCGCGACGGCTAACAGAACGGTTTGCTTGTCATGGCGTTGAAGTCCCCCTATAGGTCGCAACACCCTGACGGCCCGCTAACCGGGCGGCCAAGACTTACCGGTGCGCCCGGCGATTCGCCAGTGCGCTTTATCATCGCGGAACCATGCTGACGCTTTTCCATCACCCCATGTTCGCCACCTGCCGSTTCGTSCGCCTYGCCTTTGGCGAGTATGGCGAGGARCTGGCGYTGATCGAGGAAAAGCCGTGGACGCGGCGCAAGGAGTTTTTGGCGCTGAACCCGGCCGGMACSYTGCCGATCCTGCTSGCCGAGGGCGACGTGCCGATCGTCGGCGCAACCGTCATCGCTGAATATCTCGACGAGACGCGCGGCGTCTTGAAGCGCGACAAACGGCTGTTCGCCGAAGACCCGATGCAGCGCGCCGAAATCCGCCGGCTSACCGACTGGTAYCTCAMCAAGGCCGARRGCGARGTSACAAGGCATCTGGTGCGCGAACGCGTGCTGAAGCCGGTCATGCCGGAAACGGCGGGYGGCGGYTCGCCCGATTCGGSSGCCATCCGTGCGGCACGCGCCAATATCCGCCAGCACATGAAATACACCAACTGGCTGGCCGGCACCCGCCATTGGCTGGCCGGCGGCAGGGTCACCTATGCCGACCTGGCGGCCGCCGCGACGCTGTCGGTGCTCGATTATCTCGGCGAGATCGACTGGCGCGAACACCCTGCTGCGCGCGAATGGTACACGCGGGTGAAGTCGCGGCCCTCGTTTAGGCCGCTCTTGACCGACCGCGTGCGCGGCCTGTCGCCGGTGTCGCATTATGCGGACCTCGACTTCTGACGCCGCAAAACTGCGCGCGCTGATCGACGCGGAGGCGCATCGCGCCGGCTTCGATGCCGTTGCCGTCACCTCTCCCGATGCGATCCCACTGGCGCCGGCCCGGCTGGCCGAATTCGTCGCCGACGGTTTTCACGGTTCGATGGACTGGATCGCCGAGACGATCGCGCGCCGCAGTGAACCGACGGCGCTTTGGCCTGAAGTGCGGTCAATCATCGTATTGGCGATGAACTACGGACCGGACCATGATCCGCGTGCGCTGCAAGCCAAGCGCGACCGTGGTGCGATCTCGGTCTATGCGCAGAACCGCGACTACCATGAGGTGATGAAGGGGCGGCTGAAGGAAATCGCCGGCAAGATCGTCGCGCGCGCCGGCGGCGACGTGAAGGTGTTCGTCGACACCGCACCGGTGATGGAAAAGCCGCTGGCGGAAGCCGCAGGGCTCGGCTGGCAAGGAAAACACACCAATCTGGTCAGCCGCGAACACGGCTCCTGGCTGTTTCTYGGCACCATCTTTACCACGGCCGAACTTGAGCCCGACCGCGCTGAGATCGACCATTGCGGCTCCTGCCGCGCCTGCCTCGACGCCTGCCCGACCGATGCTTTCCCGGCGCCCTACCGGCTCGATGCGCGGCGCTGTATTTCGTATCTCACCATCGAGAACAAGGGGCCGATCCCGCATGAATTCCGCGAAAAGATCGGCAACCGCATCTATGGCTGCGACGATTGTCTGGCCGCCTGCCCCTGGAACAAGTTCGCGAAGACGGCTTCCGAAGCAAAACTCGCCGCGCGCGGCGATTTGCGCGAGCCGCCGCTTGCCGAACTGCTCGAACTGGACGACGCGGCCTTCCGCATCTTCCTCTCGGGTTCACCGATCAAGCGCATCGGCCGCGACCGCTTCATCCGCAAYGTGCTGATCGCCGCCGGCAATTCCGGCGAGGCCTCGTTGACCGATACCGTGCGCGCCTTGCTCAGCGACGCCTCGCCGCTGGTGCGCGGYGCGGCMRTATGGGCGCTGGCGCGGCTGGTGCCGTATGCCGAATATGCCGAAAGGGCCGCGACCGGCTTGATGACCGAGAATGATGCGGCGGTGCGTGACGAATGGCACATGGCGCGGCCAACCAGGGCACATGCATGAGCGAAAAGCAGATCTTGATCTTCGGCGCCGGCTACTCGGGCAAGGCCTTTGCCCGCGCCAACACGGAGCCCAGTACGATCTTCGGCACGACGCGTTCGCCGGAAAAATTCGCGGCGCTGCGTCAGGCTGGTATCGCCCCGCTGCTGTTCGACGGCGTTCTGACTGGTGAAATCGCCGAAGCACTGAACAAAACGACTCATCTGGTGATTTCGGTCGCCCCGGAAGAGGCCGGTGATCCCGTGTTGAGTGCCGCCCGAGAGGCGATCGCCCAAATGCCGGCGCTGGAATGGATTGGCTATCTCTCGACCGTCGGCGTCTATGGCGATTATGGCGGAGCCTGGGTCAACGAAAAGACCACGTGCCGGCCGGTATCGAAACGCTCGGTCATGCGGGTCGCGGCCGAGCAGGCGTGGCTGAAGCTCGGCGAGGAGATCGGCCAGGCTGTGGCGATCCTGCGCCTGTCCGGCATTTACGGGCCGGGCCGCAATGCGCTGGTCAACCTGGAAAACGGCACCGCGCGCCGGCTGGTCAAGCCCGACCAGGTGTTCAACCGYATCCATTGCGACGACATTGCCGGYGCGCTGTGGCATCTGGCCGAAGGCAAYACRGGYGGCATYTTCAACGTCACCGATGACGAGCCGGCGCCRCCRCAGGATGTCGTYACCTATGCCGCGTCGCTGATGGGCGTCGAGGCTCCGCCCGAAATTCCCTTCGACACCGCCCAACTTTCGCCCATGGCGCGGTCCTTCTATGGCGAGAACAAGCGTGTCGCCAATGCGGCGATCAAGGCGGCGGGCTATCGCTTTCGTTTTCCGGATTACCGCGCCGCCTTTGACCACATGTGGGCAGAAGGCGACTGGCGCGACGGCGAGGCGCGCAGTCCGATGAAGGGCTGACGATCGAAGCATTCTGCGCGGCGTGCTATGATTCGGGCTGGGATTGCGGTGGGGATCCGGTTTCATGAACTCAGCGATGCGTCCATATTTCGGCAAATCGTATCTGTTGGCGGCCGCTCTTGGTCTGCTTGGCCTGACCGGTCTCGCCGTGCAGCCGGCAATGGCCGAGGAACGGGCAAAGGACTTGTTCGGCGCCGAGAAACTGCCGGCGGCGACCGCGGCGCAGTCGATCGGCTTCTACTCCAGGGGTTGTTTTGCCGGCGGCGTCGCCATTCCCATGGATGGCCCGACCTGGGAAGTGATGCGGCCCTCGCGCAACCGCCGCTGGGGTCATCCGGCGATGATCGCTGTAGTCGAGAAATTGTCACGCGACGCGGCGGCCGATGGTTGGCCCGGCTTGCTCATAGGCGACATCTCGCAGCCGCGCGGCGGCCCGATGCTGACCGGCCACGCCTCGCACCAGATCGGGCTCGATGCCGACATCTGGCTGACGCCGATGCCCAGTCGTCCCATGTCCATGGCGCAGCGCGAATCGATCAGCGCCACCTTGATGGTCGACGAGAAGACGCATCTGGTGAAGGACGCATTGTGGAAGCCGCAGCATACCGCACTTCTGAAGCGGGCGGCGAGCTACCCGGAAGTCGAGCGCATCCTGGTCAATCCCGGAATCAAGAAAAAACTCTGCGACACCGTCAAGGGTGACCGCACCTGGCTGCGCAAGATCCGGCCGTTCTGGGGCCACGACTATCATTTCCACATGCGCATCGGCTGCCAGCCGGGYTCGCCCAACTGCAAGGCGCAGGAAGCAACGCCGGATGATGACGGTTGCGGCAAGCCGCTGGCCTGGTGGTTCACCGAGGAACCGTGGCGACCCAACAAGAACCCGGATGCGCCGAAGGCCCGCGATGTGATGACCATGGCCAACCTGCCCAAGGAATGCCGCGCCGTGCTCGACGCGCCGGGGCCGGCCTCGGCCGAGGCCGCGACCTATCACGGCGGCGCCATGCCGGTCGTGGTCGCCGCACCCGAACCGGAAGCACCGTCGCAGCCCGCCACCACGGCCAGCGGCGATTTGCCAAGCGCGGCAAATGCTTTCGCGGCAACGCCCAGAATGGGCGCGCCCGTTCCCCGGCCGAGGCCGCCCGTGAACTGATCGCCGCTGCGCCATCGATCGGCTCAATCGGTTTAGGGGGCTGTTTTTCGGGAAACAGTGGCCGTTTGGCCGCAGAAGCTCACTGCGCGCGCTGCCAGGTTCGAAAACCGTTTCCCTTTTCAAACTCATGCGCTAGTCAACGAAAGAACGGCGATACGCCGTCAGGGGCGCCGAGACGGACGAGAGCATGCCAAGCACAGGCGATGACGATACTTTGCTGCGGTTTCCGATCCTGATCGGCGACATTGGCGGCACCAATGCGCGCTTTTCGATCGTGCTCGACGCCAATTCCGAACCGASCGAGCCGCARATCGTSCAGACGGCCAATTTCAACACCATCGACGAGGCGATYCAGGCGGCSGTSCTCGACCGCTCGTCGGTSCGSCCSAATTCGGCGGTGCTGGCGGTGGCCGGSCCGGTCGACGGCGACGAGATCSAGCTCACCAACTGCCCSTGGRTCGTCAAGCCCAAACAGATGTTCGCCAATCTCGGCCTCAGCGACATCGTCGTGCTCAACGATTTCGAGGCGCAGGCGCTGGCCGTCGTTGCGCTTGGCGAAGAGCATATGGAAAAGATCGGCGGCGGCACGCCGGAGCCCAATGCCGGCCGCGTCGTGCTGGGTCCCGGTACCGGTCTCGGCGTCGCCGGGCTGATCTATGCGTTGCGCCACTGGATTCCGGTGCCCGGCGAGGGCGGCCATATGGATATCGGCCCGCGCTCGGCCCGCGACTTCCAGGTGTTCCCACATATAGAGAAGCTCGAAGGCCGCATTTCCGGCGAACAGATCCTGTGCGGGCGCGGTCTCGTCAACGTCTACCGCGCAGTGGCCAAGGCGGACGGCAAGCCGTCGCCCTTCACCACGCCGGCCGAGGTCACCGGCGCGGCATTGGCCAAGACCGATCCGGTGGCTGAGGAAGCGCTGGAGACCTTCGTCACTTGCCTCGGGCGCACCGCCGGCGATCTCGCTTTGGTGTTCATGAGCCGCGGCGGCGTGTTTTTGACCGGCGGCATCGCGCA
The DNA here is from genome assembly GCF_056402975.1 of Mesorhizobium sp. P3_A9. Taxonomy (NCBI): domain Bacteria; kingdom Pseudomonadati; phylum Pseudomonadota; class Alphaproteobacteria; order Hyphomicrobiales; family Phyllobacteriaceae; genus Mesorhizobium; species Mesorhizobium sp. P3_A9. The sequence goes on from NZ_JBFUGJ010000123.1 coordinate 7,560, forward strand.
AAAGATTGTGCCGGCGCTGAAAGCAGGCAATTTCCGCGCTGCCTTCGAGGACAAGGCGCCACACAGCGCGCTGATGCGCACCATGCCCGTCTATGTCATCACCCATCCGCTGGCGGCGCTTCTTGGCCTTGCCGCCTATGCCCGAAATCCCTCGCTGTTCGGCGTCCAGACGGCGGGCCGCCGGTGGCAGGCCTGACAGCCAGCGCGAAGCGCTCGGGTCCCCGCGACGAAGTTAATCAGGTGCGGGCATAGGCAATCCGGCCGCAGGGCGTTAAGAGGGGTGCCGAATTTGCAGCCCCGGTCCCACGAGGCGGAAAACCACAAAGCGCTCCCGATTTGACACTTCAAGCTCCCAACAAACAAAAAGCCCGGCCCGGCGAGGTCACAGCGGTGCTCCGCCGCATCCTCGCTGAAAACGGCAATGAGTATCGCTGGACCTATGTCGTCGCCGTCTCTTGCCTACTGATTGTTTCCGGGACCACTGCCTTTCTGGCGTGGATCATGGCCCCGATGATCGATGGGATATTCGTCGAGCGGCGCAGCGACGTAATCTTCTGGGTCTGCGCCGGTTTCATGGGAGCCTCCCTGTTGCGCGGCTTCGCCGGCTACGGCCAGGCGGTGGCACTGGCCAGAATCGGCAACAACCTGGTGGCGCGCTACCAGAAACGCACCTTCGACCATCTGATGAAGCTCGGCGTCAACTTCTTCAACGACACGCGTTCCGGCCGGCTGGCGGCACAGGTCAGCGAGAATGTCGGCGGCGTTCGCGACCTGCTGTCGCTGACACTGACCTCCATCAGCCGCGACGCGGTCTCGCTGGTCGCTCTCGTCGGCGTCATGATCTACCAGGACCCGGTGTTGTCGCTCAGCTCGCTGCTGATCGGACCACCGCTGATCTGGGCCGTCGTCTACATCACCCGCCGATTGCGGCGTATCAACCGGGAATCCGTGCTGATCAATTCGCGGCTGAACGGGTCCGTGCAGGAGGCCACGCAAGGCATCGCGATCGTCAAGGCCTTCACCCTGGAGGCCGAGCTGGCGCGCCGCATTGGCATCATGGCCGATACGGCCGAGCAGCGTAACAACAAGATCGCCCGCGTCGCGGAGCGGCTGTCGCCGATTTCCGAGATTCTCGGCGGTCTCGCCATTACCTCCGTAGTCGCCTATTCCGGCTACCGGGCGCTGTATCTTGGGCAGCCGCCGGGCGCGGTGTTTTCCTTCATCACCGCGCTGATCATGGCCTACGACCCGGCAAGACGCCTGGCGCGTACACAGGTGGGCATGGAACGGGCGCTGGTCAACGCGCGCATGATCTACGAGTTGCTCGACCTGGAGCCGAAACAGGGCGACGCGCCCGATGCCGTCGAGGCCAGGATCACCACCGGCGAGGTGCGCTTCGACAATGTGACGTTCGGCTACAGCGCCGACATGCCGGTGCTGAGAGATCTGAGCTTTGTCGCCGCCGCCGGCAAGGTGACGGCGATCGTCGGCGCCTCGGGTGCCGGCAAATCGACGCTGGTGGCGCTCTTGCAGCGCTTCTACGACGTCGACCAGGGCAGCATCGAGGTCGACGGCCAGGACATCTCGAAGGTGACCAAGCATTCGCTGCGGCAGTCGATCGCCTATGTGGCGCAGGCGCCTTATCTGTTCGAGGGCACGATCCGCGACAACATCCGCTACGGCCGCCTGTCGGCCACGGACGCCGACATCGAGCAGGCGGCCAAACAGGCGGCAGCCGACGAGTTCATCCGCCAGCAGCCGCAAGGCTACGATACGCCGGTCGGCGAAGGCGGCTCGACCCTCTCCGGCGGCCAGCGCCAGCGCGTGTCGATCGCCCGCGCCATCGTGCGCCAGGCACCGATCCTGCTGCTTGATGAGGCGACATCGGCGCTCGACAACGAGGCGGAGGCCCGCGTCCAGGACGCGCTGACCCATGTCATGCAAGGCCGCACGACCATCGTCATAGCGCATCGTCTGTCGACGGTGGTCAATGCCGACCGCATCATCGTGCTGGAAGAGGGACGGTTGGTCGAGGAAGGCACCCATGCSACGCTGATGGCCGACCCGSACAGCRTCTAYKCCCGCTTCCACCGSRTSCAGGGCAARAAGGGGCTGGGGCTTGTCGATGACAGCAAGCCRATCCAAACCCCGGTCCGGGCCACGCGTGCGAAGAAGACTGCTGTGAGGAGCACATGAGCGAAGCAGGCGATATGGGCTTGGTGGTGGTGGGCGCGGCCGGCCGCATGGGCCAGACGCTGATCCGCGCCATCCACACCATTCCAGGCGCCCGCGTCATCGGCGCGGTCGAGCGCGCGGATTCTCCTCATCTAGGCAAGGATGCCGGCGAACTGTCGGGTATCGGCATCATCAATGTGCCGATCAGTGACGATCCGCTGCCGGTTTTCGCCAAGGCGGATGGCGTACTCGATTTCACCACGCCGGCCTCGACGGTCGAATTCGCCGGCTACGCGGCGCAGGCGCGCATCGTCCATGTCATCGGCACGACCGGCTGTTCGGCCGACGACAATGCGAAGATCGCAGCGGCGGCGCGCCATGCGACGATCGTCAAGTCGGGCAATATGAGCCTCGGCGTCAATCTTCTGGCGGTGCTGGTCGAACAGGCGGCGCGCGCGCTCGACGCCGACGATTTCGACATCGAGATCCTCGAAATGCATCACAAGCACAAGGTCGACGCGCCGTCGGGCACCGCATTGCTGCTTGGCGAGGCCGCCGCCACCGGGCGCGGCATCGCGCTGGCCGGCAACGACGTGCGTTCACGCGACGGCCATACGGGCGTGCGAAAAGAAGGCTCGATCGGCTTTGCCACGCTGCGCGGCGGTTCGGTGGTCGGCGACCACAGCGTGATCCTGGCCGGCACCGGCGAGCGCATCACCCTGTCCCACCATGCCGAGGACCGCGCCATCTTCGCCCGCGGCGCCGTCAAGGCGGCGCTTTGGGCGCATGGCAAGAAGCCGGGACTGTATTCGATGCGGGACGTGCTCGGCCTGAGCTGAGGCGGACCATCCAAACCTCTTTGTTTTAACGCAATTCCGGACGGAAAACCGCTTCACACTTTTCCTGGAATTGCTCTTGTAGGGAGCAAAAAATGTCGAGAACCCTCGTGCTCGTGCGCCATGGCCAGAGCGAATGGAATTTGAAGAACCTGTTCACCGGCTGGCGCGATGTCGACCTGACCGAGCAGGGCCATGCCGAGGCCAAGGCCGCCGGGCAGAAACTCAAGGCGCGCGGCCTGAAGTTCGACATCGCCTTCACCTCGGCGCTGATCCGGGCGCAGAAAACCTGCCAGCACATTCTCGACGCGGTCGGCCAGAGCGACCTGAAGACGATCCGCGACCAGGCGCTCAACGAGCGCGACTATGGCGACCTCTCCGGCCTCAACAAGGACGATGCCCGCAAGAAATGGGGCGAGGAGCAGGTGCACGTCTGGCGCCGCTCCTACGACGTGCCGCCGCCCGCCGGCGAAAGCCTGAAGGACACCGGCGCCCGCGTCTGGCCCTACTATTTGCATGATATGCAGTCGCACGTGCTGCGCGGCGGCACCGTGCTGGTCGCYGCGCACGGMAATTCGCTSMGSGCGCTGATCATGGCGCTGGACGGCAARTCSGGCGAGGAGATCGTCAAGCTGGAACTCGGCACCGGCGTGCCGGTCATCTACCAGCTCAACGCCGATTCGACCGTGGCGTCGAAGGAAGTGCTGGAGGGTTGAAGGTCCTTAAGCCGGCAAGCTGCGAACGGCTTTGAAAAAAGCGCGTTGACASCYATCGCTTGCCCGCTTACATGAGCCCGCACCAGCCCAGATGGCGGAATTGGTAGACGCGCACGGTTCAGGTCCGTGTTCCGCAAGGAGTGGAGGTTCGAGTCCTCTTCTGGGCACCATTTTTTCCCGACTACCAACGGGATCAAGAAGATAAGCCTTTTCAATTCATTGCGCTCACCCCTATGTGTTACAAAGGTGTGCGACAATGCATTTCCGGCTGGTCAAACCCGTGAAACGAAAAGGCACCATCAATCAACAATTCAACCAGCGTATCCCGGCTGACGTGCGGAACCGTGCGGTGGGCGTCACGCTCCACATTCCCGTTGGCCTCCAGGTCGTAAGGAAAACGGTCACCTCTAAGGATCATGCCATCCGTGTGTCGCTGCGAGCCTCCACGCCAAGCGAAATCAAGGTGCGCCAGGCCCAAGTAGCCGGCTATTTGGAAACCGTGTGGCAAGGCCTCCGAGAGCCGCCATTGCTCTTGTCGCACAGGCAGGCCGTTGCGCTTTCCCGTGATGTCTACGCCTGGGGGTCTCTGGCGGAGATAGACCCGGACCTGTCTGACGCAGAGAGCGCCTTCACTGGAGACATCGGTGGCGGGGTCTATAAGAATGCGATGGCGAGGCTAGAGGCTGAAACGGACCCTTCAGGCCGCGACCCCGCGATGGCTACGGCCCACCAAATTCTCGTTCGTCGCGGACTTCTTAACGTCAATCCTGTGTCGGTCGAGTTGCTTGCGCGTGAAACGCTTCGCTCCCTAAAGGATGGTTTCACAAAGGCAGACCGGGAGACAGCGGGCGATTATTCGCCGGACCCGAAGGCAAGCCGGTTTCCTCCATTGGAGATTACGAATTCCACCACCACTACCACCGGGCCGGCCGCAGCGATCTCTATAACGGGGCTTGTAGAAGGCTGGTGGACTGAGGCGAAGACAGCCGGCCGGACCATCAGCACCTACGAAAGCTACAAAAGCGCAGCGGCTCGCCTAAGCGAGTTCCTTGAAAATGACGATGCGGCGGCGGTCACTCCAACTAACCTTGTAGCCTTCAAGGACCATAGGCTTGCGCAGGGTGTTAGCCCCAAGACTGTAGGTGACAGCGACATTGCCGGGCTCCGTTCCGTCTTCAAGTGGGCGGTCGCTAACCTGAAGCTGCCAAGAAACCCAGCTGAGGCCATCACTGTGACCCGACCGAAGGTTGTCCGCACACGCGACAAAGGCTTCGCCCCGGAAGAGGTCCAGGCGATCCTTGCCCACAGTCTCCATCATCACCGGAAGGGTCGAGAGTCTGACAAGTTGGTGGCCGCCAAGCGCTGGGTGCCATGGCTCTGTGCCTACTCAGGGGGTCGCCTTGGGGAGATCGTCCAGTTGCGTAAGCAGGACATCCGCAAGGAAGGCGAATACTGGGTGATGACGATTACGCCAGAGGCCGGCACTGTAAAGGATAAGGAGTTGCGGTTGGTAGTTCTACATCGCCACCTCATAGAGCAGGGCTTCGCGGACTTCGTTACGGCCGCCCCTGCCGGCTACCTCTTCCTGAAGCCACGGAAAGATGGGGAGACGAGAGGGGTGCGGAGAAGCGTAAAGAATCGCATCACGGAATTCGTGCGGGAAGTCGTCAAAGATAAGGCGGTGGCCCCCAATCACGGCTGGCGGCATCTCTTCAAGACGATTGGGCGAGAGGCAGGCATTCAGGACAGCGTGTTGGATGGCATCTGCGGCCATGCCTCCAAGACAGTGGGTGGAAGTTACGGCGGGGTGAGCCTCAAGGCTCAGGTGGAAGCGTTCGAGAAGTTCCCCGCCTTCATTGTGTCTAGCTGAGTTTCCCTCCCTCTTCGCCAATGTTCTAATGCGGCCAATACCGACGCTTAGGCGAACGCGGCCTACGCGCTGTTTCCCAGAGTTGTGTCCCGAAAAACGCATTGAAGGCTACGTAGAATGGTGACGCTGACCCAAGAAGGGATCGAAGGCAACCGCCACATGCAAGCCCTTGTTCGATTCGGGCATGTGATGATGTGCGTGAGTAACGCAGACCATTATCTTCACAGGATGGAAACTCTCAAGAGAGAAGTCACTCTGGAGAACGTGCTGGAAATTGACGGCTTGTTGTTAGCCTTCAGTGTGACTTACGGCCGTCTCTTCACGGAGGCCGCTGGAGAGTTTCCTCGGCTCGACCGCAATGCAGTCTACAAGACCGGAGAGCTGAGGACGACGCACGACCGGATCATGGAGATACGGAACAAGCGGTACGCCCATGAGGGCGCTGGGAGAGACATTGAGTTCTCTATGGGGGTCGAGCTGAAGGACAGCTTACTGACGGTGAAGCCCATCATTGCGTTCGCCATTCCGGGCCATGAGTTCCCAAGCTATCGAACGCTAATCGATGTTTTACATACGTATACCTACGAGAAGCTGCACAAGATCATTGAGAAGGCGTCTTCGGCTCTGGGGGTGAGGATAGATTTCCCGCATGGCCCCCCGCCCGCTAATAAAGTAGGACGCGACTAAGGCGCTTCGAGGCGTGGACACGATCCCGCCGCCGCTGTTGAAACGCCGGAGATTACAAAGGAGGTGGGATGGTGGACAAAGAAACAAGGAAGCTGTTTATCGTACTTGCGATCCTAACTGGTCCAGTTGCCGGAGTGATCTTCGCGTTCAAAAACTACGGTGAGACTAACCCTGTATGCCCTTCCTAGGCGGCTTGGTGACAGGACCGCTCTTTCTAGTATTTACCTACGGTTTCATTCTGAGCGGGGCATATACGGGCGGTGCACTAGCGCCTTTCACGTTTTGACGGAAGCGTACCCGGCGTTTTCGAAGTAGTTCTTGCATTCGGCTRCCTCGATGGTTTCGACGATGTGGCCGATGTGGCGCCAAGTGTCCTCGACGGTGCGTTTCTGAGCCTGGCGCATCCAGTGTTTGATCTTGGCAAAGGCCTGCTCGATCGGATTGAGGTCCGGAGAGTAGGGCGGCAGGTACCAAAGCCTGGCGCCAGCAGCCTTGATCATCTGCCTGATGGCCGCCGACTTATGACTTCCCAGGTTGTCCATGACGACGATATCGCCGGGCTTCAGCACGGTGATGAGCTGCTGCTCGACATAAGCGCGGAAGCATTGGCCGTTGATCGGTCCGTCGAAGACGCAAGGTGCCGCGAGCCGATCGCAGCGCAGCGCGCCCAGGAAGGTCAGCGTGCGCCAATGGCCGTGCGGCGCCAGGCCGCGCAGCCGCTTGCCCCTCGGCCCCCAGCCTCGCAGCGGAGCCATATTGGTCTTGATCCAGGTTTCGTCGATGAAGACCAGGCATTGCGGATCGAGACCGGTCTGCCAAGATCGCCATCGCTGACGCCTGCGGGCAATATCAGCGCGTGCCTGCTCAAGGGCGAACAGCGTTTTTTTTGAAGCTCAGGCCCTCGCGGCGCAGGAACAGCCACACCGCGTTGTGCGAGACCTTGACCCCGCGACCAGCCAACTCATCCTTCAGACCGTGCAGCGTCAGATGCGGCATCTCACGTATACGCGCCTCGATGAAGGCACGGTGCGGCTCCAGTAGCCTCTTGCGATGCCCACCCATCTTGCCCGGTGCTACCGAGCCGGTCGTCCCATGACGCTGCAACAGCTTCACAGCGGCCGAAATCGAAATGCCAAACCGTTTGGCGGCAGACCGGCGGCTTTCACCACTCAAAACCGCCGCCACAACTCGCTCGCGAAGGTCATTGGAAAGAGGTCGGGTCATCAGATGCTGGCCTCCACTCCAGCCAGCATCTTGAATCACAAAACCGACAAATCGGGAATCCCCTTCGATTCCATCAAGCCGTGAACCGCTCTAGACAAGCGGTTCAACAAGCCGAAGCCGCGAGAGACCTACGGTGGAGGATTCTATCCGCCTAACCAGTTTAAAGAGGGCCTTTCCATGGCRGGAGGGTTCGCTATCACCGCATGTTGGATGGTGCCTCTCTACTGGATGGCGATGGAACTACCTGTGATCGGAAGCCAATTGGGTTTCATGTTTAGGGACTGACCCGCTAATGCTCCGGTTCGGCCCAGCACCCTCATTACCTGAGTCGCGGACCACTTGCCTCCTCGTGAGGATTTTGCCCCCATGTCGTTTATCGTTTCGGCCATGGCGGTGAGGGTCTGACCGGCGCTCCGCAAGGGGCCTATGATCCTCATAGCCTTCTCCGCTTCGGCCTTCGCCTTCCTCTGTATCGCCTGGTTGCGCTTCATGGTCTTGTCCCGGAGACCACCCAATTGAGCCTGGCCGCCTTGAGGGCCGCCTTGGTGCGCTCCGAGATGAACTTCCGCTCCTGCTCCGCCATGGCGGCATAGAGGTGGAGCTGGAAGGGCTCCGCGTTCGGCATCTGGGCCACCCTGAGGCGAACCTTCTTGTCTTCGATGAGGGTGGCGATGAAAGCCACGTCGCGGCTCAGGCGGTCCAGCTTGGCGACCAGAAGCTCCGCCCCTGTCGCTCGCACCAGCTTGATAGCCTCCGCGAGGGCGCCTGTCGTCGCTGCCCCCCGATAGCACTCCTGGAAGCGCCCTGTGACCTCCCACGGCACCTCGGAGAACGTCTCCATGTAAAATCTTGATGTCGCGCTCTTGGGCCTCCAGGCCTAGCCCGCTGCGGCCCTGCTCCTCCGTGCTGACTCGCGTATAGACCACGTACTGCTTCATTGCCTTGCCCCGTCCGACGACTTCAGGGGGAGTCTAGGCGCCCACTCGATCCTGATAATAATCCCCACGAGGCTGAGCCGTTTGGAACGTCTGGAG
>NZ_JBFUGJ010000124.1:0-15577 GCF_056402975.1 Mesorhizobium sp. P3_A9
CTTGTTACCGCATGCGTCGTGCTCGTGGGCACGGCATTTGGTACGCTATCGGAAGGCACGGACTACTTCCTTCATTATTGGCGCGTGCAAGGTCCTCTCACCGGGTCTGTTATCGCTCTCATCTATTTCAACTGGGTATTCGCTTACGGGCTCACGTGGTGGCTCCGCCGCAGAGAGACTTAGCTTGCAGCCCTGCCACCGAGATCGAGGCGCGGAACCTCGCCGACCACTTGCCTTACGGCTGCGGACAGGCCGGCACGTCCCTTTCACGGATGAAGTTGCGCAAGGCCTCCATGTCCCGGGACAGAGGCCGGTCGTCGGAATAGTGGGCGATGTTTTCCCGGACCATTCGGTAGATGGCGTCGGTACCAGGCGCGCGTGCACCGCGCTGCGCCAGAAAATCATGGGCCTGCGCGGCTGCCATGAGTTCGATCGCCAGGATGTATTCCGCGTTGTCGATGACCGCCAGCAGCTTGTTGGCTGCGACGGTTGGATGAGCAAGAAAATCCTCTTGCAGGCCCGATGTGACACCGCCGTCAGTCGCCGCCGGCGCGGCCAAACGCCGATTGACGTTGCTGAGCGACGTGGCGGTGTATTGGGCGATCATGAAGCCGGAATTGGCTCCGTCCTCATCGGCAAGGAAGGCCGGCAAATTGCTGACAAGTGGATTGACGAGACGGTCGATCCGACGCTCGCTCATTCCAGCCACCTGAGCCAAGGCGATGGTGAGGCCGTCAGCCGCCTGCCCAAGAGCGGGCGCCACCGCATGCGCTTCTGAAACAACCTGAGGATCGTTCAAAGACCCGAATACCGCGGGATTGTCGGTGACGGCGGCCAATTCGCGGTCGACCAGCTCGGCAGAACGGTCCAGCACCTCCCGGGCGGCGCCATGAACGTGCCGCACGGCGCGAAGGCTGAGTGCGTCCTGCGTGCGACTGCCGTGTGCCAGCGCAATAAGTTCGCTGCCGTGAAGCCAGCCACGCAGCGATTTGCCAACGTCCTGAATGCCGGGTGAGGGCCTCATCGCCAGGATCGCCTCGCCAAAAGCCGGCATTTGTGCGCCTGCGGCTTCAAGCGTTAAAGCCGCCGCCGCGTCAGCCCATGCCAGCAAACGCTCCGCGCGCCGCACGGCGATGCTTGTCAGGCCGGTTGCGCACGCGGTGCCATTGACGAGGCTCAAGCCTTCCTTGGCGCCAAGCTCCAACGGCTCCAGACCCATTTCGGCCAGGGCTTCGAGCCCGCTCATTGAGCGACCTGCCACGGTTGCGCTGCCTTCACCGATCAAGACCAGTGCCACATGCGCATTGTGCGTCAAATAKCCGGCCGATCCCCGGGACGGCACGTCGGGAACGCAGTCGCGCTCGATAAAGGTGAGCAAATTACGGACGATCGCAGGGCTCACGCCCGAATGGCCATGCGCGAAATTTGCCACCTGAGCAGCAATGATGGCGCGCACGCCRCGTCTCGGCACGAGGTCACCGACGCCGCACGCGTGACTGCGAATGATATTGCGCGACAGTTTCTTGTGCAGGGCAGGCGCCACGACCTTGCTTGCCAAGGCGCCCACCCCTGTATTGACGCCATAGGCGCGGATGCCTTTGTCGACGATGGCCGCCACGAGCTGGTGCGCAAAAGCGATCCTCTCCCACGCTGCCTGGCCAAGCGCCAGAGATTCGCCTTCGCTTACTCCCGCGATATCGCGCCAGCTGGCGTTTCCATCTATCGTTATTGTCATTGCCCGTTCCGAAATAGCTTTGCGAATGCGCAGGCGCTCGCCTGAAAGGCGGCATGAGAACCTTGCCCCGGTTCCATACCGTCCAACCGCGATGCATATTGGCGATGGAATTGCCGACTGATACGACTGGAGCGACGTCGTCGGTAATAATAGACATGCCGTCCGCGATCCGGCGCTGGAAATCCGGCGCCCGAAAAGCTTTTCGCGCAGGCTATGCCGTTAACCAGCCATCGCGCCGGTTCTGCAAGAAAGACGCGCTCCTGGCCAAATTTCGCGCTGTCTGCAGGCCACAGCAAGGCGCATGGGCCTCCCGCAGTCTGGACAACGGCCAGGGTTGAACGCGCGCTGGCGGGGCTCGGGAGGAAACTAATTCATCGCGCGGGCGTTCAATAGGAATATGGCGCAAATCGAGAGTGCGTATGAGCCCTGGTGAAAAGGCCACTTTTGAGACTGAACGCGAAGCCCGTCTCGCCAAGAATGCCCGTCTCAAGGAACTTCGGTCTCATGCGTCCTGGCTCGCGTTTGATCCCCACGCTCCATTTCACGATGAGATCGACTTCTCAGCTGTCTTTGAGGAAAACACGTTGCGCCACCGCTGGTAACCGGATTCCTTTGGCGGCTCCGTGAGGGTAAGAGATGACCACTCGATGGGCTGCCGGCTTTCCATTCCTCAAATATCGCGATCAAAAGACAAAGGGCCTGGGCCGCCAACCATTGCGATCCAGCCAGGTCCTTAGCCGCCGGGTTCATCGCGACATTGCACGATTTGATCTAGGTCCCCGTCTCATGCGCGTTAGAGGCTCGGCGCAGGCGGCGACATAGCCGATGATAGATCGGCGAACTTTGAAGGTCTCGTGTTGCATGGGTGAATAGCAGCACGACAAACAGAACAACCACTGCAGCTGTAAACCCGATAACGTGAGCCATTCAAGCGAACGTCGCTGGGGTCGATATGTTCCAAGGGATAATGCCAACGCCCATTGCTGGTGCGGACGACGGGAATCGAACCCGTACGATCAGAGATCGAGGGATTTTAAGTCCCTTGCGTCTACCAATTCCGCCACGTCCGCAGGCCCGCCCTTTTCAGATGCCAGACACAGGCCGTCAAGTCGTGTTCTTGAGCTGTCTGAGTGCGCAGCCCAGAGGAGGGGGCGCGGCGATACTGGCGTGATCGCGGAATTTAGCGCGCCGCGCACAGTGGATAGGGTCTTTGCACGGCGGACTTGATCCGCCGAGGCCGGCGTCTACCAGGCCCCAACCCATTCCCCCGCCCACTGGGGGCGCCGGCCGCCCCTCTCATCGAAATTGCTGATCACCTGAGGGCCTTCGCTCGCCGATCGCTATCGGCGCGCTCAGAACTTGTAGCTCAGGTTGACGCCGACGGTGTTCAGCTTCGTATCCTGGTCGCGGCCGACAAAGTCGCTGGATCCATCATAGTGTTCGGAGCCGAAATCGTAGTAGCGATATTGGGCGCCGACGACGAACTTGTCGGTCAGCGCATAGTCGACGCCGGCGCCCACCGTCCAGCCGACATTCGTGCGTGTCTCGGAGAATGCGGAGCCTGAGGCTTGCGACGTCTCGATCCCGGCGAAGGCGACCCCGCCGATGCCGTAGACCAGCACACGATCCATCGCATATCCGGCCTTGGCGTTGACCGACCCGAACCATTTGATGTCGGTACCGACGACATTTCCGGGCCCGCCAAGTTCCGTCGTGCCGTCGATCGAGGAATAGTTGAGGTCGGCTTCGGCGCCGATCACCGCCTGGTCGAACTGCCACAGGCCGGCGACGTGCCCGCCGACGAAACCGCCATCAATGTCGGGCGAGACGGAAAACGGTCCGCCGTCGTTTCCCGAGATATCGGATTGGCCCCAGCCATAGCCTGCCTGCAGGCCGGCATAATATCCGGTCCAGTCGAAGCCGGGCGCGGTCATCGGGACATCGACCGTCGGGTCAGCCGCGAAAGCCGGCATGGACAGGACGGCAAGAAGACCAGCACTTGCGACCACAAGGCGATACATTCGAACTCCCCGGACGAAGAGTCGGAAAAATCCTTGGCAATCAAGGTAGACCGATTTGCGACAAAACGGAATCGGATTTCTGGCTGCGGCAGTGTGTGCCGCGCAGACCCGCGGCCTGCAAGTGCACTACAGCTGACATTGCCGGGCGAATGTCAGCGTGCAAGATGGTCGTCTCGCGGGGAAAATCCTGATGAACAGCCTGGCTCGTCTCATCGCTGGGGTAGCCATTGCGCTGCTCGCCTGCGGCTTCGCCATGGCCGAGCCATTGACGCTCGCCATTGCCAAGGCCGTGGTCGTATCCGATGCAGCCTCGGGACAGATGGCGCTCAACCTCAAGATGACACCGGGCAGCGCTAAGGCGTTCGCCGACTTCACCAGGGCGAATGTCGGCAAGGTGGTCGATCTCAGCGTCGACGGTGCCGTGGTGGCCTCGCCGCGCCTGGTCGAACCCATCCTCGGCGGCGAGGTGATGCTCAACGGCACCTTCGCGGCGGGCGAACTCCAGCGCCTCGCGGAACGGATTTCAGCCGGAGGTGCGAAAGTCACGGTCGAGGTAAAGGCCGAACAGCCTTTGTGAGGGCTGGGTAGGCCTATCCGTTGTTTGACGCTGGTCAAAACCAGGCAGGCTTGGCACAGTCGTGCAAACAGGAGTCCCCTCATGGCAAAGAAGCCGGCGGCGCATGCGACGAAGCCAAAACCGTGGACCGAGATGGCGACGCATCTGGTCGACGTCGCCATGGGCCGCAAGCCCGCCGATCTCGTCATCCGCAACGGCCGCTGGGTGAACGTTCACTCAGGCGAGATCATCGCCGGCACCGACATCGCCATTGCCGGCGGCCGCTTTGCCTATTGCGGGCCGAATGCCAGCCACGCCATCGGCCAGGGCACCAAGGTGGTCGATGCCGGCGGGCGCTACCTGGTGCCCGGCCTCTGCGACGCGCATATGCATGTCGAGAGCGGCATGGTGACGGTGACCGAATTCTGCCGCGCCGTCATCCCGCACGGCACCACGTCGATGTTCATCGATCCGCACGAGATTGCCAACGTGCTCGGCCTGCCGGGCGTGCGGCTGATGCATGACGAGGCGGTGGCGATGCCGATCAACGTGCATGTGCAGATGCCGTCCTGTGTGCCTTCAGCACCTGGCCTGGAGCATGCCGGCGCCGAACTGACGGTCGCCGATGTCGCCGAGGCGATGACATGGGAAAACATCATCGGGCTCGGCGAAGTGATGAATTTCCCCGGTGTCGTCGCCAACGATCCCGTCATGTCGGGCGAGATCGCCGCGACGGTGAAGGCAGGCAAGACCGTTGGCGGCCACTATGCCTCGCGCGATCTTGGCCTGCCGTTCCACGGCTATGTCGCCGGCGGACCCGAGGACGATCACGAGGGCACGCGCGCCGAGGAYGCSATTGCCCGCGTGCGCCAGGGCATGAAGGCGATGCTGCGGCTGGGCTCGGCCTGGTACGACGTKGCCTCGCAGATCAAGGCGGTGACCGAAGGCGGCATCGATCCGCGAAACTTCATCCTGTGCACCGACGACAGCCATTCCGGCACGCTGGTGCACGAGGGGCACATGGACCGTGTGGTGCGCCACGCCATCCAACAGGGGCTGAAGCCGGTGACGGCGATCCAGATGGCGACGATCAACACCGCCCAGCATTTCAAGCTGGAACGCGAGATCGGTTCGATCGCGCCGGGGCGGTTGGCCGACCTGCTGATCGTCTCCGATCTCGCGGCAATGACCATCGACGAGGTCTATGCCCGCGGCGCCAGGCTGGCCAAGGGCGGCAAGCTCGACATCGACATTCCGGCCTATGACTACCCGAAGACGGCAAAGAACACCGTCAAGCTAGGTAAGAAATTCAAGGCGGCAGATTTCGACATYGCCGCCCCCAAGGGCGCCAACGAAGTGCGGGTGCGGGTCATCGGCGTSATCGAGAACCAGGCGCCGACGCGGGCGCTSGAGGCCGATCTTCCGGTCGAGGACGGGCTGGTCGCCATGGATCGCCGCAACGAYGTCTGCCAGATCGCGCTGGTCGAGCGSCACARRGGCACGGGCGGCGTCACCAACGCCTTCGTYTCCGGCTTYGGCTATATGGGCGATTGCGCCATGGCCTCGAGCGTGGCGCATGACGCCCACCACATCATCTGTGTCGGCACCAACAAGCAGGACATGGCGCTGGCGGTCAATCGGCTGGGCGAAGTCGGCGGCGGCGTCGTGCTGTTTTCCAAGGGCAAGGAACTGGCACTGGTCGAAATGCCGATCGCCGGCCTGATGTCGGACGAGCGCGCCGAGATCGTCGCCGCCAAGGCGGAAAAACTGACCGAGGCGATGCGCAAGATGGGGTGTTCCCTGAACAATGCCTACATGCAGCACTCGTTGCTGGCGCTGGTGGTCATTCCGGAGCTGAGGATTTCCGATGTCGGCCTGATCGACGTGACGACGTTCCAGAAGGTCGATCTGTTCGTCTAGTTCAGCCCCGTCGCCGGTGACTCGCTCACCCCCCGGTGACGATGGTCAGCACCTTGAACGGCGTGGTGATGACGACCTCGGCGACCGAACCGACGGCCTTGCCGAGGCCCTGGCCGAGATTGTTGAGCTGTGCCGGATCGGGTTCGTCCGAAGCCAGGCCAGCCGGCGTACGCAGGCGGTCGCCGAGCAATTGCACCAGGATCGGATTGTCGGCGAATTTTGCGTGGTTGAGGCCACCGTCGCCGCCCTTGATCTTGGACAGGTCGACCACGGAGACGCCATAGCTGGCGAGATCGGCGGCATTGCCATAGTCGCCGACACGCGGTTTGTCGCCCGAGATGATGGATGACAGCTTGAGCGCCCGGTCATCGCTTGAAAGCAGCACGGCAAACGGCTTGTCCGGCTTGCCGTAACGCATCATCTGCTTTTTGAACACGTCGACATCGATGTCGGGTGAAGCCAGGACGACATAGCCGAGCTTGCCGCCGAGATCGCGATCGCCGGTGATGGCGAGTTGGCGCAGTGCCTCCATCGTCAACCAGGTTCCCATCGAATGAGCGATGATGTCGATACTCTTGACCCGCGTCTTGGCGAGCATCCTGAGCGTCGCCTCGAGATCGTCACGGGCGGCGTTGGCGCTGTCCTTGTCGTAGATATAGCCCGTCGTCTTGGCGCTCGACGCCCAGGAAAACAGCACCGGCGTGCCCGGATATTTCGTGTCGTGGGCGATCTGCGTCAACCGGTAGACACCGTCGTCGAAGCCGTTGTTGAAGCCATGCACGAAAACCAGCGCGCGGTCGCCGCGCATGGCGATGTCGGCGCCGACCGCCTTGGCGAATTGCGGCGCGCCTTCGTAGTAGGTGACGTCCTTGGCGGTGAAATCCTTGGCCGGATTGCTGTTGGCGGAACCCTTGGCGCGCTCGATGGCGCCGACCTGATGGCTCGTCGGAACCGTGACATCAACCCGGGCGAAGCTGGTGGTCAGCGAAYGATCGCCATCGAACACCTGCCGCGGGTCCTTCGTCGCCTTCTGGCGGGTGGTGGCGACGAAGATCGCATGTGTGGCCGCGATGGCGGACGCCGGTACCGCGACCGTCGTCTTGTTGAGCAGATCGTGCGTATTTCCAGCGCAGCCGGCGACCAGCAGCGCGAAAGTTATGGCGACGACACTCTTCAAACGCACGGTCACGCGCCGGCTCCCGTAAAGGGTGACGTCAAAACGTGACGTCACCAGTCATTCCGATAGAGCCAGAGACCGGCGCGGTCCAGTTCAAAGTGGCCTGGTGGCTCAGCAATGGTGAACAGGCACGGCGAAATCCGTGGCGGCGCATCTACTGCCCGAGCTGGGTGATGCGGTCGGTCACGTCCCGGTCGCTGGCGAAGCCGTCGTCCTCGCGCAGCCGCTGGCCGATCATCTTCACCAGGGTCGGATTGTCGGCGAATTTCGTATGGTTGAAGCTGTCGCTGCCCTTGACCTTGGAGAGATCGACCACCGTCACGCCGTAGGAGGCAAGGTCGGCGGCATCCTTGTAGTCGCCAACGCGTGGCCGCGAACCGGCGATCAGGCCGGAGAGCCTCAGCGCGCGGTCGTCGTCAGACAACAGCAGGATGAATGGCTTGTCGGGCTTGCCGTAGCGCCGCATCTGGCTCTTGAACACGTCGACGTCGATGTCGGGCGAGGCCAGCACCACATCGCCCAGCTTGCCGCCAAGATCACGGTCGCCGCTGATGGCCATCTGGCGCAGCGTTTCCATGGTCACCCAGGTTCCCATCGAATGCGCGACAATGTCGATGCGCCGCGCGCCGGACTGCTCCAGCATGCGCAAGGTCACTTCGAGYTGGTCGCGCGCAGCACTGGCACTTTCCTTGTCATAGACATAGTCGGTGGTCTTGGCGCCCGAGGCCCAGGAGAACAGCACTGGCGTGCCCGGGTAGCCGGAATCGTGAACGATCTGCGTCAAGCGGTAGACCGCATCGTCGAAGCCGGTGTTGTAGCCATGCACGAAGACCATGACGCGGCCGCCGCGCGCGGCGATATCGGCGTTGAGCGCGCTGGAGAATTTCGGCTGCGCGTCGTAGCCGACGACCTCGGAAGCCATGAAATATTTGGCCGGATCATTCGACTTGCCACGCGAGCGCCGCTCGATCTGGCCAGTCTGGTGCAGACCAGGAACGGTGACGTTGACGCGGGCATAGTTCAGCGTGGCCGAGCGCTCGCCGTCGAAAACCTTGTTGGGATCGTCGGATTTCTTGCGCGTCGTGGCGATGAAGATCGAGTGGTTGCCGGCGATTTCCGTCACCGGCGCGGACATGACTGCGCTGCCGAGCAATTCCTGAGTTTGCGGGCCGGCGCAGCCGGCAACGAGCAAGGCAAGGACAACCGAAAATATCTTCTTCAAAGGCACGTCTGAAATTCCACTCCGGCCAAAAGGCCCATCCACCCCCGCGACACCTCCCGGACAGGGAGAGTGCGGCAGAACTAAGTCGTGTCCWGCCGAAAWGYGGTCAGCGCSYGGYKACAGCCATCGCACTGTKGCGCGAAAGCCAAAATGGCGGMAGRAACGCCGGWATGTTGGAGAAGGGCAGCACCTCSGGCTTRAGSCGGATGCCGAGCACRTCSKYCATGAAGGCRCGGCGCGCCTCGATACGGCTCCAGGCTTCGGGATGGCGCGCCGCGATCTCCTCGCGCAGTGCCTCGTCGGCGAGCGCGATGCCGTCCTCGATGTTGGTGGTGAAATAGTCGCTGCCGGTCGCCGGGATGATGTCGACCTGCA
Organism: Mesorhizobium sp. P3_A9; assembly: GCF_056402975.1. Classification (NCBI taxonomy): domain Bacteria; kingdom Pseudomonadati; phylum Pseudomonadota; class Alphaproteobacteria; order Hyphomicrobiales; family Phyllobacteriaceae; genus Mesorhizobium; species Mesorhizobium sp. P3_A9. Next base: position 9,007 of record NZ_JBFUGJ010000124.1, read on the forward strand.
ACGCCATGCCGGATCGCAATTTGATGTCGGAGCCGGAAAACACCGGCGAGTGCATCCATTCGTCAATATGGACGAGATGGCCGGGATTGAGGGAGACGCCAAAGAACGGGTCACCGATGCGGTCATGCACCGCCTTCCACAAAGCGCCGCCCGCCGTACCGATGCCGATCGCTTCGTACCAGTCGACAACCGCGGCGAAATACGGCGCGACCAGCTTTTCGACATAGTCTCGGATGTCAGGAGGCAGCTCGGAAGCATCCTCGGCCAGGAAACCGGCGCGGGCGTTGAGCGMGCCCTGGAKGCCATARGCCATGGTGATCGGRTCGCCRCGCCKRATGATGTCGAGRCGRGGGCTGGGCAARCCATAGGCGGCGCGTTTKSCGGCCGACAGCATCGGRTGACAACCWTGCGGCAGGCCGTTSATGCCCATCAGCCGCGCCGCCTGCARTTCGCTCATGCCGGGTTCGATACCTCGCAGCACATTGCGCAGCCCTTGCGAGGTGAAGGTCGCGGCGAACTCGAAGGCAGCCAGTTGGTCGGCCTCGTTGATGGCGCGCAGGCCGTCGGTGGGGTTCATCAAAAGATTGGCGGCATTCATCACCGCGCCCTTGTCGCCGACGAAGGTGCGCAGCGTATCGGCAATGAAGGACGGCAGGTCGAGCGTCATCTCATCGAACCCGGCGTCGCCGGCGCCAAAAGGCTTCCAGCCGATGGCGCCGATCCTGTCGCCGGGCTTCAGGCCGCAGCCGGCAAGGATGTCGGGCAGCGCGTTCGAGCGGTCGCGTGGCTGCGCCGGCAGCGAGAAGGTCTGGTAGAGCACGCGCTCGTAAGGCCCATCGCAGATTTCGGCATAGCCCCAGCCCTCATTGCCGACGAGCAGCCTTGGCTGCTTGCCGGGAACGACGACCAGCAAGGTTTCCTCGAAACGCGGATCGTAGCCGGAGAGATAGGCGACATTGGCCGCGTGTTCGCGGTCGCCATAGATGGCGAAGGCATTGAAGCCGGCCTTGGCGCCGCGCGCGATCAGCGCTTCGATGCGCGCTTCATGGGTGTTCCGGGCAACCAGCGGCATCACTGTCGGTTCGCCGAATTCCGGCAGCGACATGGATTTCAGGCCGACCGATACGACAGGCATGAACAAACGCTCCCAAGTGCTTGCAAGGATTCTGTGAATGCCCTTTGCGGGAGGGGCATGAGGGGTCGCACAATGGCKTTGCGRGGCCGGATATGCAATAGGCAGGATCGGCTGCGCGAGGTCAGGATGCAACAGACAGGCACTGTGCGGCTAGGTTTGATGACAAGGGTCCGCGCGGATATGCGGCACAAGGTGACTTTCCAATGACCAGTTTTTCCTCCCGCGTCGCCGTCGCCGCCGCAGCGATCCGCCAGATCTTTCCCGAAACGCCGCTGCAGGAAAACGACTATCTGTCGAAGAAGACGGGCGCGCGGGTGCTGCTGAAGCGCGAGGATCTTAGCCCGGTGCGCTCCTACAAGATCCGCGGCGCCTTTAACTTCTTCCGCAAGGCGCTTGCTGCCGGCAATCAGGCTGAACTGTTCGTCTGTGCGTCGGCCGGCAACCATGCACAGGGTTTCGCCTTCGTCTGCCGCCATTTCGGCAAGAAGGGCGTGGTGTTCATGCCGGTGACGACGCCGCAGCAGAAGATCGACAAGACCAGGCTGTTCGGCGGCGATTTCGTCGAGATCAGGCTGGTCGGCGACTTTTTCGACGACTGCTRTCGCGCCGCCTTCGAATTCACCGAAAGCTCGGGCGCCCACATGGTGCCGCCCTTCGACCACAAGGACATCATCGAAGGCCAGGCGACGGTCGCCTATGAGATCGCCGACCAGATGCCGGGCGCACGCATGCCCGACATCATCATGCTGCCGGTCGGCGGCGGCGGCCTCGCGGCCGGCGTGACGCACTATTTCGCCGATCAGGGCCGGGAGGCGCGTTTCATCTTCTGCGAGCCGGCCGGCGCGCCGAGCCTGCATGACAGCCTCGCGGCTGGGAAACGGCTGAAGCTCGCCAAGGTCGACAACTTCGTCGATGGTGCTGCGGTCGCCGAGATCGGCCGCGAACCCTTGCGATACCTCAAGGAGTTTGCCGCCGAGACGGTGCGGCTCATCCCGGAGAACCGGCTCTGTGCGACCATGATCGAGATGCTCAACGTCGAAGGCGTCGTGCTCGAGCCGGCCGGCGCGTTGGCGATCGACGCATTGAAGGATTTTTCCAGGAAGGAAATCCGCGGCAAGACCATTGTCGCCGTGGTTTCAGGCGGCAATTTCGATTTCGAGCGGCTGCCCGATGTCAAGGAACGGGCACTGCGCTTCGAGGGCTTGAAAAAATACTTCATCATCCGCTTTCCGCAGCGGCCCGGCGCGCTGCGCGATTTCCTCGAAATGCTGGGCCCCGACGACGACATTGCGCGCTTTGAATATCTGAAGAAGTCGGCGCGCAATTTCGGCTCGGTGCTGATCGGCATCGAAACCAAGGACCGYCGCAAYTTCGATCTGCTGAAGGCGAATTTCGAGGCCGAGGGCGTCCAGTATCAGGACATCACCGACAACGAGACATTGGCGGGGTTCATCATATGAGCGGAAAGGTCTTCATCGCCCTGTTTTCCGGCATCAATGTTGGCGGCAACCGCATCGTTAAGATGGCGGAGCTGCGCTCGTTCTTCGAGGATCTCGGCTTTTCCGATGTCGCCACCTATGTGCAGAGCGGCAATGTCGTGTTCCGGGGCGGCAAGGGCGACGCCGCCGCGTTGACCAAACAGATCGAGGCGGCCTTCGAGAAGAAATGGGGTTTTTATTCGCGCATCATGGTGCGCGATCTCTCTTGGTTCGAACGGCTGGTGAGCGAAAATCCCTATCCGGAAGTGGCCGCCGACCACACCAAGCTCCATGCCTATGCGCTGGAGCGTGAGCCGACGGCCGATGAGGTGGCGCGGCTGGCCGAAAAGTGCACCGGCCCCGAGCGCTTCGAGGTCAAGGGCGACGTGCTCTACCTCAGCGCGCCGGACGGGCTCGGCAAATCAGTGTTTGCCGGGCTGATCCCGCGCACTCTGAGGGTACCTGGCACCGCGCGCAACTGGCGCTCGGTGCTGGCGCTGCTGGAGATGGCTCGCGTGCTCTRAAGCGCCTTTGATACAAAGTGCAGCCTACCGGTGCGGCGCGTGTTGTTCCTGATCAAGCGATTGTGATTTTTCTGCAACAATTTGTGACTGTCTGACTTGCAGGGCTGCCGAAATATTTCGCGCCGTGTTATTCTCCCAGTCTATTTTGGGGGAATTTGATGAAGCGCCTAATTATTGCGTCTACTTTCTTGATCTCTGCCTGCGGTGCAACGTTCGCGGCCGACGTGGTCACAATGGAGACGCCAGCGGGATTTATCTGGTCAGGCGGTTATGTCGGTATCAACGCCGGCTATGGCTGGGGAAGTGCTGACGCGGTTGATCCGAGCGGCAATTTCTTCGAGGAAGATCCAGGCCAAACCTTGGACGTCAATACCGATGGCTTTCTCGGCGGCGTTCAGGCCGGCTACAACTGGCAGTCTGGTGCGTTCGTATACGGTGTCGAAGCCGATCTGGGCTATCTGGGGGTTCGTGGTGACAACTTTGTTGTTGAAGATCCCGACAATTTCGGATCGACAAAACTGGGCGTCTACGGCGATCTGACCGCACGCCTGGGGTATGCGACCGACAGGCTGTTGATCTATGCAAAGGGCGGCGCCGCGGCCACACATTACAAAGTGAGTTACGGCGACCTCGACGGCGGTGACATCGATCCGGACCACAGTGCATCGAAAAGCGGTGGCCGTTTCGGCTACACAATCGGTGGCGGTGCTGAATGGGCCATTTCCGAGAAATGGACCACCAAGCTGGAATATCAGTACTTCGATTTCGGCAAGGTCGGTTTGACCGACATCAATGGTGACGACGCGAAGGTGAAGATCGACGCTCATACGATCAAGATCGGCCTGAATTACAGGTTCTGACCTTCTGCTGTTCCGACATGGCTCAGATGGCGTCGCGACAACGCGGCGCCAGAGCTGTCCTGAGTGCTCTGGCTATTTCGGCGCCGAACTGAGCAGCGAATAGCCTATGCGGCCGTGGCCGGCTTCCAGTCGAAGGTCAGCTCTTCGCGGAAGGCAAAGCGCTTGATGTGGTCGGCGACGACACTTTCCAGGCGTTCGATCGATCCGGCTTCGTCGGTCGACACCGTGATGTGCAGCGTGCTCGCGTCCGCATCCATGACTGTGTGTCCCAGCGACGTCAGATCGATGGTCCCGTGGGTCGGGTCGAATTCGACAGGAAATTTGTGCGCCCAGTGCTTGCACAGTTGCTGCAGATAGCGGCTGGCATGTTCGGTGGCGACATCGGCACGGCTGGTCGGCATAAGTGAATTCTCCAGAAGGGCAGGCGCCCAATGCTTGACATGGCGCCGGACCTTCCGGGTTGGCGCCATGTTCGGGTAGATAGGTGCCTTCGTGAGAAACGGCAAAGGCGGCCGAGCAAATCCCGCCCGATGGCAGGTCGACGCTTACCAGCTTCCGGTGTTCGCCATCGAAGCCCAGGGTTCGGCCTTGGCTTTCGCCGGGCCCTTTTGCAGAAGCTCGATGGAGATGCCGTCCGGCGACCTGATGAAGGCCATGTTGCCGTCGCGCGGCGGCCGGTTGATGGTGACGCCGTTGTCCATCAGGTGCTGGCAGGTGGCGTAGATGTCGTCGACCTCATAGGCGAGGTGGCCGAAATTGCGCCCGCCCTTGTAGTCCTCGGGGTCCCAATTGTAGGTSAGCTCGACCAAAGGCGCCTTGTCGKYGACGCCGCTCTYYTCGTCCTCGGASGCSGCGAGGAAGATCAGCGTGAAGCGACCCTGCTCGTTTTCATAGCGGCGGACCTCCTTSAGMCCRAGCTTGTTGCAGTAGAAATCGAGCGARGCATCGACRTCGGCGACRCGGACCATKGTGTGSAGATAGCGCATGTGKTTTCCTCGATCTGTTGGGTTGCGGCGCAACATAGGGTCGGCCCGCTCAAAGGGCAATCTCCGGCGGCCGGCGACGCCGGCAAAGAACAAATCCGGTATTCCCGCAATGAACCGTGAAAAAAGGCAGGGAAGGTCTTGCACACACCGGAAGCCGCGGTGTTAATCTGGTGTCAAGAATCAGTTGCGGTGTTCTTGAACAAAGGGGGCATTCTTATGGGGGAAAAGGCCTCTTTGACGGGGCGGGCCGGAACCCTTGGCGACGCCTTGATGCGCGACGAAGGCGGCGATGCCGCCGACCTGACCGAAATTGCCGGCGCCATCAAGTGGTTCGATGTGGCCAAGGGATATGGGTTCATCCTTCCCGATGACGGTGTTTCGGGCGATATTCTCCTCCATGTGACATGCCTTCGACGGGACGGCTTCCAGACAGCCCTGGAAGGCGCGCGCGTGGTCTGTCTTGTCAAACAGGGCGATCGTGGACTGCWGGCCTTCCGTGTGCTTTCCATGGATGTCACCACCGCCGTCCATCCCGCGGAAATGCAGGAACAGCGCACCCATGTCGCGGTGACGCCGGAGAGCGGGCTCGAACGCGCCTTGGTCAAGTGGTTCAACCGCACCAAGGGCTTCGGCTTCCTGACGCGCGGTGAGGGCACCGAGGACATTTTCGTCCACATGGAGACCTTGCGCCGTTACGGCATCACCGAGCTTCGGCCGGGGCAGGTCGTGCTTGTCCGTTTCGGCCGCGGTGACAAAGGCCTTATGGCCGCCGAAATTCACCCCGATATGGGTACCTTGCCGGTTTCGCACTAGGACGATTTCGGTCGAGGACTTTGCATGGCTCACAGGAACTGGCTGACGGCGGGCGTGCTTTGCGCCATTGCTGCGGTGATCGTGGCCGCGGGCGCTTTCTTCTATTCAGAAAGACCGACCTCGGCCGACAGCCGGGCGATGATCCTTCAGGTCGATCCGACGCCGCTGGTCGTGGTGACGAAAGACGGGAATCGCTCGTTTTCCATCGAAGTAGCCGACACCGATGCGGAGCGCGAGGCCGGCTTGATGTACCGCCAGGACATGGCGGACGATCACGGCATGCTGTTTGTCTTTGAGATACCGCAGCAGGTCAGTTTCTGGATGCGGAACACGCCGATGCCGCTYGACCTGATCTTYGTCGGCCAGGAYGGCARGATCCGGGCGATCAAGCAMGGCGAACCGCAATCCGAGGCKATCATTTCGCCAGGCSTRCCGGTGCGCTTCGTGCTSGAACTCAAGGCTGGCACCGCCGCCAGGAACGGCATCGACTATGACGACCTTTTGCGCCATCCGGCGGTCGGCACCGTATCTGGCCCCGGTATGCCGCCGGCTGATAAGGGCGATTCTCCGAACGTCGATTCCAACTGAGCCCCGGGGATCGCCTTCCGATGCAGGTTTTTTCCCATGACGGGTTCGATCTTGCCTTCCTCGACCGCCAGCCGGCGTCGGGCGAGGGCGATCCTGTGCTCATGATCCACGGCTTCGCCTCGAGCCACTACGTCAACTGGGTGTCGCCCGGCTGGTTCAAGACGCTCAACGATGCCGGCTATCGCGC
>NZ_JBFUGJ010000125.1:0-15504 GCF_056402975.1 Mesorhizobium sp. P3_A9
GGAAGATGCGGTTGAAGCCCGGCACATGCTTGGCCTGCTCCTCCTCGAGCGCGGCGCAGAAGATGCGGGTCAGGTCGCCGACATCCTTGGCGACGAGGAAGTAGTGCTTCATGAAGCGTTCGACTGCCGACAGGCCGGGATGGGTGGTGTAACCCAGCCGCTCGGCGATCTCGCGCTGGATGTCGAAATGCAGCCGCTCCTCGGCCTTCCCGGTGAGGAAATGCATGTGGCAGCGCACTGCCCACAGGAAGTCCTCGGCCTTCTGGAACTCGCGGTACTCGGCCTCGGTGAAGACGCCCTTGTCGACCAGTTCCTCGCCGGTACGCACCCGGTAGAAATACTTGCCGATCCAGAACAGCGTCTGCAGGTCGCGCAGGCCGCCCTTGCCGTCCTTGACGTTGGGCTCGACCAGATAGCGGCTCTCGCCGGCCTTGGCATGGCGATCGTCGCGTTCGGCGAGCTTGGCCTGGACATATTCCGGGCCGGTGGTGCGCACCACCTCATGGTCGAAGCGCAGCATCAGCTCGTCATAGAGCTTGCGTTCGCCCCACAGGAAGCGCGCTTCCAGGATCGAGGTGCGGATGGTGATGTCGGTGCGTGACAGCCGCAGGCACTCATCGATGTTGCGGGTGGCGTGGCCGACCTTTAGGCCCAGATCCCACAGCATGTAGAGCATGTATTCGACGGTCTGCTCGCCCCACGGCGTCTGCTTGTAGGGCAAGAGGAACAAAAGATCGATGTCGGATCCAGGCGCCAGCGTGCCGCGGCCATAGCCGCCGACCGCGACAACGGCCATGCGTTCGGCCGACGAACGGTTCTTCACCCGGTAGACATGCGTCGCCGCGAAATCGTAGAGCGCCCGGATCAGCTCATCCATGAGATGCGACAGCCGCTCRGCACAGGCGTTGCCGCCGCCATCTTGCTTCAGCATGGCCTCGGCGATCTTTCGGCCTTCGGCAAGCCGGGCCTTGAGAAGCTGGAGAACGCCGGCGCGGGCGGCCGCTCCGGAACCGTCGCCGGCCGTGGCCGTCGTCAGCGCGGTCATCTCGCGGCGCAAGGCTTCGCCGTCGATCAGTTCATCGAGCTTCAGGGAGATTTTCGCCATAGGTACCGGTTGGCCTTGCCATTTGGGCGGCGTCTATAGCGCGTTTTCGCGGCGCTGGGTATGGGGCCTGCCGGTGGCCCGGCAAGCGGCCTACTCCGTTGCGTCGATCGGATCGAGGGGAACGACAATCCGTTGCCGGAATCTGCAGAAATCGGCGATCCACCTCATGGTTCGCCTGGCCTCTCTGCTGATTCTCACCGCAGTCGGCTTCCTCTGCCTTGTCATAAGCCCGCTCACGGTCCGCGCGGCGTCGCGTTCCTGGTCAAGCAGGCTTGCCAGCCTTTCGCCGACGAACTGGTCCTGCGCGCAGAGCGCGGGAACAAGTTGGTAGACAGTCCTGCCGGCTGACATGATGGGGTCGAAGATGAGGTCATCGACGGCTATGTTGATCTGCGCCGTTGCCTTCAGAAAGTCTCGTGCCATTTGCCGCGAAAGCAGGTACCCCCCAGCCCCCGGATGGCCCTTGCGGAGCCGGACCATGGAAAAACCATGTCCGGCGGAGGTCCTCCTCCTCTGGATCACGGTTCTGGAGAAGAACGTCTCGAGTTTCACGACATCGGCGTCCGCCGGCACCCAACTCGTATCGCCCAGCAAGGCTCCGGCTCTGCTGGAGAAGACCATGTCGTCCTCGAATACGGCGCCATACGGGGCGTCATCCTGGGCAATGATCGTCCAACAGGCGCGATGACTATGCAGGCAGGCGACTTCGCTGCCGGCGAGCGGCCGGATGGCGTGTATTGCGTGCTGCGGCTGCAGTACCAGGTCGGGATGTTCCTTGGCATCGATCCCCGCGACCCGCTCGAACCCGATGCCGATACGGGCGAACTCCGACGCCATGTGGGCAAGCCGGTCGGGAGATCGATCGAGATTGATAACCAGACGCTTCATTCTTACGAGCTATTCTGTTCAAAATTCTTTGTACAAAATCCTTGCTTCCACCGGAACCGGCGGGAGCCGCCAAGCAGCGCAGGAGCCTTCTAGCACAGATGACGTTATGGTTGTTGATCTTTTCTGGAGTGGATATTATGCCAAAATCAGAAAGCCAAGCTTTTGAACCAGACTATCTTCCCAGGATTACCGGGGGATGACATGTTGCGGGTGGCCGGAGGAATTTTCTATTCAAGGTCACTGGCGGCAAGGCGGAATTCGCCCGGAGCCCAAGATTGTCCTCGAGGTCAAGCAGTTTCCAACCGTGGGTGCCGGATAAGCTGGCTTTTCACGGATGTCTCTGCGCGTTGTGGCCGCGCCGGATATCAGGCCCTGGCGGCCGGAAACAGGTCTATCGTTCTGCTTCTGGTGGATCGAAGGGGACAACCGTGTACCGCCGTAATCTGCAGTGGTCGACAATCCACTCGGCGACGCGCCTGGTTTCCACTCTCATCTTTTCGCGGAGGGGTTTTCGGCGTTTCGTGGTCAGCCCGCTTGCGATCCATTCGGCTTCGCGTTCCTCGTAAAGCAGGCTTGGCAGCCTGTTGCCCATGAACTGGTCCTGCGCGCAGAGCGCCGGAACAAGCTGGTAGATCGTCTTTTCACCCGACGTCGGGAACACCGGGTTGAAGAGGATGTCATCGGCGGCCGCGTTGGCCTGCGCGGTGGCATCGAGCAGATCGCGCGCCATCTGTCTGGAGAGGATGTAGCCGCCGGTCCCCATATGGCTCTTGCGGAGCCTGAACACGGAAAAACCGTGACCGACAGCGGTCTTCTTCCTCTGGATCATGGTCTTGCTGAAGAATGTCTCGATCTTGACGACATCGGCATCGGCCGGAATCCAGCCACCATCGGCAAGCAGGGCGCCGGCATTCGCGGAGAACACAATGTCGTCCTCGAAGACGGCGCCGAAGGGCGCTTCGTCATGAGCAATGACAGCCCAGCAGGCGCGATGGCTGTGCATGCAGGCGATCTCGCTGGGGGACAGGCGCCGTATGGCGTACTTCGCATGCTGCGGCTGGAGCATCAGGTCCGGATGCTCGCGGGCGTCGATTGCGGTGATTCGTTCGAAGGCGATGCCGATGCGGGCAAACTCCGCCGTGACATGGGCAAGCCGGTCAGGTGACCGATCAAGATTGATGACCAGACATTTCATGTCTCGACGGGATCGGCATCACGTTGGAGGGGTCGGCGTATATTAGAATACGCTCCGCTACTCAATGTGGGCTTTTTCGGGGCGACCAGCCCTGGACGGACTCGAAACGAGAAAAATCGGCACAGCCCTTGACCTTCCAGTTACTGGAAGCACTACCTCCGCAGGCAGAGGCACAAAGGCATTTTGGAATGACGCATTCAGACCATGATCACCACGGCGACCACCCCGGCGCCCATGGCGGCTGCTGTGCGGCGAAAGGTGCGGCCGTGGATGCGGTTCTGCGCGATCCGGTCTGTGGCATGACCGTGGACCCGGCCGCCGGCAAGCCGACATCGGAGCATGGCGGCCGCCTCTATCATTTCTGCAGCGAAGGTTGCCGCACGAAATTCCAGGCTGCGCCGGAACACTATCTGACGGCCACCGACCCCGTCTGCGGCATGAGCGTCGATCGCGCCACGGCCAGGCACTTTGTCCGCCATGAAGGCCAGGGCTTCTATTTCTGTTCCGCCGCTTGCCAGGCGAAATTCGAGGCGGCGCCGCAAACCTATCTCGGCGACAGGCCGGCGCCGGTGCCGGCGCCCAAGGGCACGCAATACACATGCCCGATGCATCCCGAGATCATCCGCGACAAGCCCGGCTCCTGCCCGATCTGCGGCATGGCGCTGGAACCGATGGGCGTACCATCAGGCGATGAAGGGCCAAATCCCGAGCTGGTCGATTTCACCAGGCGGTTCTGGGTCAGCACGGTCCTGTCGATCCCGCTTCTGATCATCGCCATGGCGCCGATGGTCGGGGTGACGTTCGAAGGCTGGGTCGATGATCGCACGAAGGTCTGGATCGAGCTGGCGCTGGCAAGCCCAGTGGTGCTGTGGGCTGCCTTTCCTTTCTTCCATCGCGGCTGGGACTCGGTCGTCAACCGCAGCCCCAACATGTGGACGCTGATCTCGCTTGGCGTCGGCGCGGCCTATCTCTACAGCGTCGTCGCTACGCTTTTCCCGGACATCTTCCCGCATCAGTTCCGCAGCCATGGCGGTGCGGTGCCGGTCTATTTCGAGGCTGCGGCCGTTATTGTCGCGCTGGTCTTCCTCGGCCAGGTGCTGGAATTGCGTGCCCGCGAAAAGACCGGATCGGCGATCCGCGCTCTGCTCGATCTGGCGCCCAAGACCGCACGGCGTATCGCCGAAGACGGTTCGGAGACCGACGTGCCGCTGGACAGCGTCAAGGCCGGTGATCGCTTGCGCATCCGGCCAGGCGACGCCATCCCGGTCGACGGCACCGTGCTCGAAGGTCGCTCTTCCATCGACGAATCCATGATCACGGGCGAGCCGCTGCCGGTCGAAAAGGTCGAGGGCGACGCCCTGACCGGCGGCACGCTCAACAAGAACGGCTCGCTGATCATGCGCGCCGAGCGGATTGGCGCCGAGACCACGCTTGCGCGCATCGTCGAACTCGTCGCCAAGGCACAGCGCTCGCGCGCGCCGATTCAAGGGTTGGCCGACCGCGTTTCCTTCTATTTTGTTCCGGCCGTCGTCCTAGTCGCCGTGGTGGCGTTCATCGCCTGGGCCGTCTTCGGCCCGGAGCCCAGCCTGATCTTCGCCATCGTCTCGGCCGTCTCGGTGCTGATCATCGCCTGTCCCTGCGCGCTCGGCCTCGCCACGCCGATGTCGATCATGACCGCCACCGGGCGCGGGGCGCATGCCGGCGTGCTGATCAAGGAAGCCGCGGCGCTCGAACGCTTTGCCTCGGTCGACACGCTGATCGTCGACAAGACCGGCACGCTGACCGAGGGCCGGCCGAAACTGACGGATGTTGTCGCTGTCGAGGGCATGGCCGAAAACGAATTGCTGGCGCTTGCCGCCGCACTGGAGAAGGGCTCSGAGCATCCGCTSGCCGAGGCCATCGTCGAGGGTGCCGGCGCCCGTGGCCTGACGATCRCYGAAGCCRGCGMTTTCGAGGCGGTCACCGGCAARGGTGTTTCCGGCAYSGTGTCGGGSCAGCAGGTCGCACTCGGCAACGCGGCGATGATGGCCGATCTCGGCATCGACATCGCACCCATCGCCACCAGAACCGAAGCTCTGCAGGGCGATGGCAAGACGGCGATGTTCGTCGCGGTCGGCAAAAAACTGGCCGGCATCGTCGCCGTCGCCGATCCAATCAAGGCGACCACTGCCGAGGCGATCAAGGCTCTGCATGACAGCGGCCTCAGGATCATCATGGCGACCGGCGACAACGAGCGCACCGCCAAGGCGATTGCCAGAAGCCTCGGTATCGATGAGGTTCGCGCCGGTCTGCTGCCGGAACAGAAGGCAGCCCTAGTCGAGGAGCTGCGCGGCAGGGGCGCCGGCGTTGCCATGGCCGGCGACGGCGTCAACGACGCACCGGCCTTGGCCAGCGCCGATGTCGGCATCGCCATGGGTACCGGCGCCGATGTCGCGGTCGAAAGCGCCGGCATCACCTTGGTCAAGGGTGACCTCAACGGCATCGTCCGGGCCCGTAAGCTCGCCCAGGCGACGTTTCGCAACATCCGCCAGAACCTGTTCTTCGCCTTCCTCTACAACGTGCTTGGCGTGCCGGTCGCCGCCGGCGTGCTCTATCCGCTGACCGGCACGCTTTTGTCGCCGATGCTGGCGGCGGCGGCGATGAGCCTGTCCTCCGTCTCGGTCATATCAAACGCATTGCGTCTGCGGACGTTGAAACTCTGATCCAAACCCCCAAATACGAAACCCATTCAACAGGAGACCATGAATGACCTGGGCTAAAAAACTCGTGCTTTTGCTGATGGCGGCCGGAATGCTGCTCGCCGTCTTCCTCGAAAGCGTTCCGGCGCAGAGCGAAGAGATGAAACATAACATGGCCGGCATGGCGATGGGTGCGCAAAGCCCTGCCACCGTCGGCTACAAGAMGGCGATGGACAAGATGCACAMGGACATGATGGTCAAATAYWCCGGCAATGCCGATGTCGAYTTCGKCCGCGGCATGATCCCGCACCATCAGGGCGCCATCGACATGGCCAAGGTCGAGCTTGCCAATGGCAAGGATCCGGAAATCCGCAAGCTCGCCGAAGGCGTCATCGCCGCGCAGGAAGCCGAGATTAAGCAGATGCAGGACTGGCTCGCCGCTCATCCGGTGAAGTGAGCCGCTTCGTGACGAAGAATTGGGCGAGAACGCCTCTGGATTTCTCGTCCGCCCTGTGATGCGATCCGGCCTCAAACGGAGCCTGCCATGTCGTCGACCATCAGAACCATCACGCTACCCCAAGGCGAAGCCATTGCTGTTCTCGGCCAGGGCACGTGGAAGATGGGCGAGGATTCTCGCCGCCGTGCTGGCGAGGTCGATGCGCTCAAGCTCGGCCTCGACCTTGGCATCACGCTGATCGACACCGCCGAAATGTATGCCAGCGGTGGCGCCGAGGAAGTGGTGGCCGAAGCTATCGCCGGGCGCCGCGACGAGACCTTCCTGGTTTCGAAGGTTCTACCGTCGAACGCTTCGCGCGCGGGCGTGCAGCGCGCCTGCGAGAACAGCCTGAAGCGCCTGCGCACCGACCGCATCGACCTCTATCTCTTGCATTGGCCGGGCAACGTACCGTTGGCGGAGACGGTCGAGGCCTTCGAGGCCTTGAAGAAGGCCGGCAAGATCCGCCATTGGGGCGTCAGCAATTTCGACACCGAGGAAATGGAGGACCTGGCCGGCTTGCCCGATGGCGGCAATGTCCAGACCAACCAAGTGCTTTACAATCTGGTCCGTCGCGGCCTCGAATTCGATCTCGCCCCCTGGAGCCGCAAGCGCGGCATCCCGCTGATGGCCTATTCGCCGGTCGAGCAGGGCGCACTGGCGCGCAATGCCAGGCTCGATGCCGTTGCCGCCCGCCACAATGCGACCGCGGCACAGATCGCCTTGGCCTGGGTGATGCACCAGGAGGGCGTTGTCGCCATTCCCAAGGCCAGCAGCCAGGAGCACGTGCGCCAGAATTTTGCTGCGCTGGACATCAAACTAGCAGGCGAAGACCTCGCCGATCTCAACCGCGCCTTCCCGCCACCGACACGCAAGCGCGGGCTGGAGATGATCTGAGCGGCGGGTGAAGTTGCAATCTCCCCCCTCGTGGGGGAGATGCCCGGTAGGGCAGAGGGGGGCGCTGGCCCGCCAACATATATCAATCTTACAGTGACGGCTTCCTCGCCCATTTTCTGCCGAGCATCATCAGAGATCAGGTTAAGCAAGCTCAGCACTCTACGACGCCCCCCTCTGTCCTGCCGGACATCTCCCCCACGAGGGGGGAGATTGGCAGTTGCGCCGACGCCGCCCAGATTGCTAAATTATTTTCCCGCCAGACCCTTCAGCCGGTACAGCGCTTCCAGCGCCTCCCGTGGCGTCATCTCGTCGGGATTGATGTCGCCGAGCGCGGCGCCCAAAGCGTCGTTCTTCACCGGCTTCGGCATTTCACGCTTCACCGCCACGGAAAACAGCGGCAAATCGTCGACCAGCCGGTTGGTCTTGCCGGAAACCTCGCCTTCTTCCAATTGGTGCAGCACCTGCTTGGCCCGGTCGACCACCGCTTCCGGCAGGCCGGCGAGCCGCGCCACCTGCACGCCGTAGGAGCGGTCGGCSGCACCCTTGCCGACCTCGTGCAGGAAGACSACGTCGYYTTCCCATTCCTTGACCCGCATGGTGACRTTGKRGAGSCGCGSCAGCTTGCCGGCKAGCGAGGTCATTTCRTGGAAATGGGTGGCAAAGATCGCCCGGCAGCGGTTCTTYTCGTGCAGGTAYTCSACCGCCGCCCAGGCRATCGAYAGGCCRTCGAASGTSGCGGTACCGCGGCCGATCTCGTCGAGGATCACCAGGGCCCGTTCGCCGGCCTGGTTGAGGATCGCCGCCGTCTCGACCATCTCGACCATGAAGGTCGAGCGGCCGCGCGCCAGATCGTCCGAGGCGCCAACGCGCGAGAACAGCCGGTCGACGACGCCGATATGGGCCGATGCCGCCGGCACGAACGAACCGGTCTGGGCCAGGATGGCGATCAGCGCGTTTTGCCTGAGGAACGTCGATTTACCGCCCATATTCGGGCCGGTCAGCAGCCAGATCGCGCCGTTCTTGGCGCTGCCCTCCGGCGACAGGTCGCAATCATTGGCAACGAACGGGCCTTCGCCGGAACGGCGCAGCGCCTGTTCGACCACCGGATGCCGGCCGCCGGAAATCTCGAAGGCGAGGCTGGAATCCACCACTGGCCGGCACCAGGCTTCGCTTTCCGACAACAGGGCGAGCGCCGCCGACACATCGATCACGGCCAGCGCGTCGGCGCCGGCGCGGATTTTTTCCGCCTCGCCGACGGCTTCCGCCGTCAGCGCATCGAAAGCCGCCAGTTCGATGCTCAGCGCCCGGTCGGCGGCATTGGCGATCTTGGTCTCGAGCTCGGCAAGCTCGGTGGTGGTGAAGCGCATGGCGTTGGCCATGGTCTGCCGGTGGATGAAGCGCGCCTTGGCGCCATCGCTGCCGGTCATGATCGCATGGTGGTTGGCGGTCACCTCGATATAGTAGCCAAGCACATTGTTGTGCCGGATCTTCAGCGAACGGATGCCGGTCTCCTCGATCAGCGAGCGTTCCAGCCCGGCGATGACCTTTCGCGATTCGTCGCGCAGCGCCCGCATCTCGTCGAGCTCGGCATGATAGCCGCCACGGACRAARCCGCCGTCGCGCTTCAACAGCGGSAGTTCCTCGCCSAGCGCCTGCRTCAGRTGCYGGGYAAGYGCCTGGGGCAGCGCCTGGATSGCGGCCATYGCRYCAGCCAATTCCYSKGGCAGGGCGGTCGCGGCGAAGATGTCGGCGATCGCGCCGGCCGCCTCGAAACCGGCGCGCAGCGCGCCGAGGTCGCGCGGGCCGCCGCGGTTGAGCGCCAGCCGGGACAACGCGCGCGGCATGTCGGCGACGCTCTTCAGGCTCGTCCGCACCGCCTGGCAAAGCCGGGTTTCGGAGCGGAAGAACGATACCGAGTCGAGGCGGGCGCCGATCGCCACCGGGTCGGTCAGCGGCGCCATCAGCCGGTCGGCGAGCAGCCTTGCGCCGCCACCGGTCACCGTGCGGTCGATCGCCTTGAACAGCGAGCCTTCGCGGCTGCCCGATAGCGTACGCAAGAGTTCCAGATTGCCGCGCGTCGCCGGATCGATGAACAGGGTCGAGCCTTGCTCTTCGCGCTCGGGCCGCGACAAAGGCGGACGCTCGGCCTTCTGCGTCTTCTCGACATAGGCGATGGCGCCCGAGATCGCCGACAGTTCGGCGCGCGAAAAGGTGCCAAAGCTGTCCGGCGTCGCCACCTCGAAGAAGCGGGCGATGCGCCCGGTGGCCGAGGCCGAATCGAACAGCGACGGTGGCTGCGGGTTGGCGACGCGGCCGAGCACGTCGAACACCGGCTTCAGTTCGGGATCGTGGAACACCGGCTCGGCGACGATCATCTCGCGCGGATCGACACGGAAGATGTCGGCCAGCAGCCGGTCGGCCGTGGTCTCGGCAACGCGGAAGGCGCCGGTCGAGATGTCGATCCAGGCAATTGCAAAGCTGTGGTCACTGCCGCCCTTCACCCGCCCCAGCGCCATCAGGAAGCTCGATTCCGACGGCGCCAGCAATTTGTCCTCGGTGATGGTGCCCGGCGTCACCAGCCGCACCACGTCGCGGCGCACCACCGATTTCCCGCCGCGCTTCTTGGCTTCGGCCGGATCTTCGATCTGCTCGCACACCGCGACACGGAATCCCTGGCCGATCAGCTTCTGCAGATAGTCGTCGGCCGCATGCACAGGCACGCCGCACATCGGGATGTCATGACCCTGGTGCTTGCCGCGCTTGGTCAAGACGATGCCCAGCGCCCGGCTTGCCTTTTCGGCATCGTCGAAGAACAGCTCGTAGAAATCGCCCATGCGGTAGAACAGCAGCGAATCCGGGTTCGCCGCCTTGATCTCGATGAACTGCTCCATCATCGGCGTGACGGCGGCTGCGCCGGGCTGTGGCGGCGTCATCACCTCGGGGGCGTCCGGCTCGTTCGGGCTGTGCATGTTCATGCGCGGCACGCTAGCAGATGTGATCGCGCGGTTTAATGCCGGGGCCGCGAAAAGCAGGGGACGACCGAGGCGGCCAGATTCGCAATTTCCCATCCGATCCGCGATTCCCGCGTGCCGGCGGTTTACACGCGGCGGCGCGTGGTCTTAATTCGGACCGAAACAAAGCACCCGCTTTCCAAGGAGGTGCTGCACCGGCGAGGAAATCAAAAGCATCATGGCCAGGAAAACCGAGAACAGCGGTCCGTCCGTCAGCGCGCAGGAAGCGCTCGAATTCCACGCCATGGGGCGCCCCGGCAAGCTGGAGGTCGTCGCCACCAAGCCGATGGCCACCCAACGCGATCTGAGCCTCGCCTATTCGCCTGGCGTCGCGGTGCCCGTCCTGGCCATCGCCGAGGATCCCAGCCGCGCCTTCGACTACACGACGCGCGGCAACATGGTTGCGGTCATCTCCAACGGCACTGCCATCCTCGGTCTCGGCAATCTCGGTGCGCTGGCCTCCAAGCCGGTGATGGAGGGCAAGGCGGTGCTGTTCAAGCGCTTTGCTGATGTCGATTCCATCGACCTCGAGGTCGACACCGAAGACGCCGACGAGTTCATCAACTGCGTGCGCTTCCTCGGCCCATCCTTCGGCGGCATCAACCTGGAAGACATCAAGGCGCCGGAATGCTTCATCATCGAGCAGCGGCTGCGCGAGCTGATGGACATTCCGGTCTTCCACGATGACCAGCATGGCACCGCCATCATCTCGGCCGCCGGCCTGATCAACGCGCTGGAAATCACCGGCCGCGACATGAAGACGACGAAAATGGTCTGCAACGGCGCCGGTGCCGCCGGTATCGCCTGCATCGAGCTGATGAAGGCGATGGGTTTTGCGCCGGAAAACATCACCTTGTGTGACACCAAGGGCGTGGTCTTTCAGGGCCGCACCGAAGGTATGAACCAGTGGAAGTCGGCGCATGCGGTCAAGACCGAGGCGCGCAGCCTCGCCGAGGCGCTCGACGGCGCCGATGTCTTCCTCGGCCTCTCGGCCAAGGGCGCGCTGACCACCGCCATGGTGCAGTCGATGGCCAAGAACCCGATCATCTTCGCCATGGCCAATCCAGACCCGGAAATCACCCCGGAGGAAGTGGCCGAGATCCGCACCGATGCCATCATGGCGACCGGCCGTTCGGACTATCCGAACCAGGTCAACAACGTGCTCGGCTTCCCCTACATTTTCCGCGGCGCGCTGGATGTGCGGGCCACCACCATCAATGACGACATGAAGATCGCCGCKGCMCGYGCGCTCGCCGATCTGGCGCGCAAGGACGTGCCYGACGATGTCGCCGCSGCSTATCAGGGCAACCGGCCGAAATTCGGCCCCAACTACATCATCCCGGTGCCGTTCGATCCGCGCCTGATTTCGGCCATTCCGCTGGCGGTGGCCAAGGCGGCGATGGAGTCGGGCGTCGCCCGCAAGCCGATCCTCGATCTCGATCGCTACGCCCAGGAACTGTCCGCCCGCCGCGACCCGATCGCCTCGACCTTGCAGCGTATCTACGATCGCGTGCGCCGCCAGCCCAAGCGCATCGTCTTCGCCGAGGGCGAGGARGAGCAGGTSATGCGCGCCGCCGTCTCCTATGTGAACCAGMRGCTCGGCACCGCCATCCTGCTCGGCCGCGACGAYGTCATCAAGGAAAACGCCARGMACGCCGGCATCGACYTSAACAARCAAGGCATCGAGATCATCAATGCCCGGCTGTCGCGCCGCAACGGCATCTACACCGACTATCTCTACGAACGCATGCAGCGCAAAGGYTTYCTGTTCCGCGACTGCCAGCGSCTGATCAACAACGACCGCAATCACTTCGCCGCCTGCATGGTGGCGCTGGGCGACGCCGACGGCATCGTCACCGGCGTCACCCGCAACTATTCCACCGCGCTCGACGACATCCGCCGCGTCATCGATGCCAAGCCCGGCCACCGCGTCATCGGCGTCTCGATCGTGCTGGCGCGGGGTAAAACTGTCCTCGTCGCCGACACCGCCGTGCACGACATGCCGAACGCCGAGCAGATCGCCGACATCGCCGAGGAGGCGGCCGGCTTCGCCCGCCGCATGGGCTATGAGCCAAGGCTCGCCATGCTCGCCTACTCCACCTTCGGCCACCCGCAGGGCGAACGCTCCGAGCGCGTCCAGGAAGCCGTGCGCATCCTCGACAAGCGCCGTGTCGATTTCGAGTATGACGGCGAAATGGCCGCCGACGTCGCGCTCAACGCGCGCGCCATGGCGCAATAYCCGTTCATCAGGCTGACCGGCCCGGCCAATGTGCTGATCATGCCGGCGTTCCATTCGGCYTCGATCTCGACCAAGATGCTRCAGGAACTCGGCGGCTCSACSGTCATCGGCCCGCTGCTGGTGGGGCTGAACAAGCCGGTCCAGATCGTGTCGCTGAATGCCAAGGATAGCGACATTGTCAACATGGCGGCGATCGCGGCTTATACGGCGGGGACTTGAGGCCGCGCTTTCAAGCTAGTAGATATCATGGTAATCTCCGCAGGGGGGAGTCGGATTTCATGGAAAAGATACAAGATTACATATCGCTTATTAGCGGCCTGATCGGCTTTGTCCTTGGGTGTGGTGTTACTTTAACAGTTCAGCGAATTCGCCAAGGAGCAAACGCCAGTTTTTCTGATCAGCGGGACAGCAAGGTGGGAGGAGATCAAGCGGGACGTGATCTGAAAAAATAAGTTATCATGGAAACAGTTTACGCAAATCAGTCGCGTGCGGCTGTCCAAGGCGATCAAGCCGGTCGCRATATATTTAAAAACGAATACAATATCGGGCCCCAGAGTGTTTCTCAGGTGTCCTTATGGCTTAAGAAGTTAGAAATACAGATTAAAGAAGATAATAAAGATATTGAAAATACATTTGTAGACAATCTTAGGTATTTTGTCGATCAGCGCGATCAGTCGGAAATAGTTGGACTTAAAGCAAAGATAGAGGCTAGCGGATACAACATATCGTACACGTCGGCGATTCTTCGAAAAGAAGAGTTTGTAAAGCTTTTGCTGAAGTACCAAGAGTTCAGCTCTGCACAGGAGCTATTCGCATATTTTTTGTCGATTATACATGATGTTTTCGAGGAAAAGATATGTCCGATAATAAATTCATTGGATTTCAGCTCGGTCCAAAATATAGTAGATACTCATATAATAGATAAAATATTTATTGAGATAGGTGCCGGCAGCGAAGATATACTTATAAATCGGAATCACGTTCGCGGCATGATATACTGGCTTGCGGACAAGTGTTATGTGCGGTGGCACTAATGAACTCGATAACGTACAGCGCATCTCAAGATCCATTTCATGCCGTGTTTCGTATGAGTGCGATCTTGGAGTTTGCAGAAGGCATAAACTTCGAAGTTGAGCGTTTGTTTATTTATGATTTCTACGTATGCTTCCCGTGGAGAGCAAGTACGATTAGGGGCTCTCAAAAGATAGCGGGCTTTATTCGAGACAGGAACGTACTACGACGTACCTATTTGCAAAACGTTTACGAGCAAATCCCGGACCCTCGGGTGATGTTACGGCGAATGCGGGCTTCGCAACTTGCTGCCATAAACAGTCTCGGCTCGTATGGTTTTGTTGATACAGAAATGCTCAGGGGTGGCGTCGTAAAGCGAACTTCGGAGCCGCTTCCCGCGACCTTGATGCCCAACATAACCGCTTTCATCGCAAAGAACAAAATCCTGCTCGAATTCCTAGTGATGCGACTGAACGAAGTTCCTCTCGCCGGTGCTGACGGCCTTAAGGATAGATCGGGGCTGGAGGAGTTTCGCTATGACTATGTTTAGGCCTAACATACGAGTTGACCGGCTTGTCGTCTTTAGCCGTGGAAACATCGTGTTTGATGAACGATTTCATGGCGGCTTAAATATCATAAGAGGGGAAAATTCGTCCGGAAAGTCCACGATAATGGACTTTCTATTCTACGGACTGGGCGGAGATCTGTTTGATTGGCGCGAGGTGGCGCTAAAGTGTGACACCATCTACCTGCAAGCGTCCATAAATGGCAGCGCGGTCACCCTATCTAGGGAAATATCCGATCAGTCAGGGCGACCGATGCGCATTTACATTGGCGATCTGGACGAGTCTCTCGTATCCGCATCTGCAGGGTGGGAGATCTATTCGTACGCACGTAGCAGCAAGGACAGCTTTTCGCAGGTTCTATTTCGATTTCTAGGTTTGCCTGAGGTGCAGCTCGGTGAAAACCAAACAAAAATAACAATGAATCAAATATTGCGCCTCATGTACTCTGACCAGCTGAGTCCTGTTGACAAGATATTTAGATTTCAACAGTTTGATGATGYAGTTACGCGGCAGACTGTCGGCGATCTGCTGTGTGGGGCATTTAGCGACCGGTTCTACCGCGCGAAGATTCGTTACAATGAGGCCGGCATTGAGTTTCGCGACATTCAGGTAAAAATCAAGTCGATCATCAATATGTATTCCTCTGGTGGCGTGCCTCTGACCAGAGAGTGGCTTGAGGCTGAGCGAGCAAAGGTCGACAAGGAACTATTGGCGACGAACACGAAGATCGAGGAGATCGAAGACAATATATTCCATGCTCAATTTGATGATCGTCTCACTCTGAACGACCAAGATGAGACCTACAGGCGAATTGTGGCACTTCAATCAACGATAGCGGAGCTCGAGGAGAAAATTACGAGGGTGGCGCTTGAGCAGGCGGACTCTGCCCAATTTATTGCAGCGCTGGACGCCAAGCTTTACCAGCTCCAAAATTCGCATGCAGTGGTAGAGGAATTTGGGCGGCTGGACTTTCAATATTGCCCGTCATGTTTGGAACCTGTTGCGGATCATGGCGTGGAGGGTGCCTGCAAGCTCTGTAAGGAGCCGTTCGATAAGTCGCGTACCCATTCGCGGTCGTTGAAGTTGATAAATGAGTTTAGCCGGCAGAAGGAACAATCCTTGGAACTGCAGGGACTCAGAGATATCGAAATAAGGGAATTACGTTCCAGGTTGGCGGGTGAAAGAGAACTCTGGGAGCAAGCCAATCGCCATTATCGTGTCTCTGTTAAGACCCCTACGACCGCTATGCGCTCAGAATTGCGGAATCTGAATCGGCAGGCGGGCTATCTGATTAAGAAGCTGGAGGAATTAGCTACTAGAAGTGAGATTGTTTCTCAGGTTGAGGAGTTGTCTTCTCAACGCGAGGGGCTCCAGAAAGAACTAGATGCGCTGTTGGCGGTAATTGAATATGAGAATAATAG